>JAFAUE010000027.1 GCA_019243475.1 Acidobacteriota bacterium
TTTGACGAAAGAGTTGGAGGCTCGACTGGAGACTTGCGCTTACAAACAATTCGAACCGCGCAAGGTAGTCTGCGACGGACGCATTCAAAGCCGCGGCTTCCAGCTGCGTTCGTATTTTGTCACCGTGGACGCGGCTGAGAGCTCTCCTGCCGATGCTCTCACACGGCAAGACATGGCTGTTTCTTCGCCGGCCGATCAAACCCGGGCGAGGGCGCCCGGTCTCCCTATCGCGGCCAGCTTCGAGGAGGGAGTTCGTCTCGCGCTCGATGAGCTTCCCGAGGAGCGCGATGAAGGTTGTCCCGGAGTGGGATTCATTATCAAGCATCACGGGGCGACCGCCGACTACGTAGTGCTTGTCTGGTGGGCAAATGAAAACGAGCTGCTCACGCGCGTTTTTGTTACCGATCCGCAAACGGGAAGATGGCGCCGCGCGAACGATGAGTCCTTCTGCGTCTGGGACCTTGAAATCATGTGGCGCGAACGCAACCACTACATCCGCACCATGCTCGGCGGGAAAAGCGACGTTGCGCAGTATCTCGACGAGACGCCAACCTAGGGGCGTACGCCAAAAAGCGACGGCCCACCTCAACCGTCTAATGGTCCTTTCTCCTGCTTTTCCACCGCTTTTCATGGGTTTAGCCGCCGTAAACCCCAAAGTACAACCGCCCCGCGCGACCTTAGTAATCTGCCTTCGCAGGTCGACCCATATCAAACTTAGCTGTTAGCGGACGCCATCCCCGGCAGACCAACCGGCTTCCGGCAAAAAATGCTGTTGGGAAGGTGTGAACCGATGACGGTGCTTGTACATCCTCGTCTCTCCGCAGGTTTTCGCGACCTGCCGCAATCCACCCGGGTGTGCGCGAGTCCTGCTCCGCGATTTGCCGAGCTTAGCGCGGCGCCAAACTGGAACCGCTGGGGCGTGAGTTTGTTTCTGCATGCCCTCGCGTTGTCGCTGCTGGTAAAAGCAGCGATGTGGTTGCCCGCCTCGCCCATTGTTTCAACAAGGCACGAATCGGTGACGCTGATTGCGCCGACTCTCGAGTCGCCCAAGCCCGTCTCCGTGACCGCGCCGCGAGTGCTGGCGCAGGTGCATCAGCCGAAGTTGACGGTTGTGACTCCCAAAATGGAAGCGCCGGCACCCAAGCCCATGCCGGCTCCAGAGCCAGTCAAGATCGCAAGCAAAGCGTTTGCTCCTCCTGAACTTCCGAAACCGGCTTTGCCCAAGACAATTAAAGAAGGTCTGTTCGCGTCGAATAGTGCCCCCGCGGTGCAGGCCCATGCGCACGAGGTGCAAACTGGAGCTTTCGGCGATCCCAATGGGGTTGCGGCCACCTCCAGCAGCGAGCGAAAGCCGATGCTGGCTTCTGCAGGAGCATTCGACGCCGGTTCGGCACCTGCAGCGAATAGCACGGCAACCAAACGAACGGTAGTTACCGGATCAGCCTTTGCCGGCCCTGCAAGTTCCGGATCGGGAGACCGCAACGCTAAAAGCATGGTCGCTGCGATCAGTACGGGAGCGTTTGGCGATGCGTCGTCCGCCGAACTCAGCAGCAAGCATGCGCGCGCGGTGGAGGTTACACCGGTTGAGATTCTCTACAAGCCGAAGCCGGCTTATACGGCCGAAGCGCGTCAACTGCACATTCAAGGCGAGGTCCTGCTCGACGTGATGTTTACCGCGTCCGGCAGCACGCGGGTTTTGAGAGTCGTACGCGGATTGGGCCATGGTCTCGACGAAGCGGCGGAAATTGCCGGACAGAACATCCGCTTCCAGCCGGCGAAGCGAGACGGACGTCCGTACGACTCCGATGCCGTAGTTCACATTCTTTTCCAACTGGCCGACTGAGTCGCAACGAAGGAGCTTTCATGTTCGTTAAACACAAGATGTGTGTGCTGGGCTCCGTGCTGACGATGTCGCTCAGCCTGGCAGCCGCCGACGTTCCCGCTGTGCCGTCAAAGCAGGCGCAGCCTTCCACCGACGCCATCAGCGCGAGCATCTTCGACCAGGAAACGAAGCTCGTCGAGAGCATGCGCAAGTACACGCCGCTGATCGAAACCTACATTCAGAACACGAAGCAGGATCGGGAACTGGGAGATGTGCCGTTCAATGACCAGTACTTCCTGGGACGGCTGGCGCTCGACAAAGAAGGATTCAACGACATGCCGTTCGAAAAGAAAAAGATCGGCAGGTTCTCGCAGGTGCTGAATCGCCTGGACATGTCGAGCGACGTGAATTATCTGCCGCGCAGCTTCATGCAGCTGCTTTTCCTGGGCGGAGGCTTTGATAAGAACGACTGCGAGCTGCGATACCGCCGGCAGGAGTTTGTGGGAAGCGTCCGCACTCTGGTGTTTGACGTAGCTCCGACCAAGAAAAGTCGGAAGGTTCACTTCGTTGGCCGCATCTGGGTCGAAGACCAGGGCCACAACATCGTTCGCTTCAACGGCACCTATGAGCCGCTGGGTGCTGCCAATCTCTATTTCCATTTCGACAGCTGGCGGATGAACATGCAGCCGGGACTCTGGCTGCCGGCGTTTGTCTATATGGAAGAAGGCGACATGAAGTCTGACTTCGTGCGCCACGTCAGCATGAAGGGTCAAATGCGGCTGTGGGGATACACCCTCGCGCAGGCGGAGCGGCCGAGCGACTTCACCGACGTGCAGGTGGATTCGGTGGACAACGTCTCCGACAAGAGCGGCGACAGCGCCAATGAAATCAGCCCGCTTGAGAGCCGGCATAAATGGCAACGCGAAGCCGAAGACAACGTGCTCGAGCGCATGGAACGCGCAGGCCTGCTCGCGCCCGACGGCGAAGTATCCAAGGTGCTGGAGACGGTCGCCAACAATATCGAGGCCACGAATAATGTCGACATCCAGCCCGAGGTCCGCTGCCGCGTGCTGTTAACCACGCCGCTCGAATCCTTCACGGTAGGACATACGGTCGTCATCAGCCGCGGCCTGCTCGACGTTCTGCCCGACGAAGCGTCGCTTGCCATGGTCATCTCCCACGAACTTGCTCATATCGTTCTGGGACACTCGGTGAACACGAAGTACGCGTTCAGCGATCGCATGATCTTTCCCGATGAGCAAGTGCTGCAGAAGATAGCCATGCGCCGCAGCGACTCGGACGAAGACGCCGCGAATCAGAAGGCCGTCGAGCTCCTGAAAGGCTCTCCTTATAAAGACAAGCTGGCCAATGCCGGCCTGTTTCTGCGCGCGCTGCAGGCGCACGCTCCAGCGCTGCCCGGTCTTATCAGCGCGAACTTCGGCAACCGCATGATGCGCGGCAGCAAAGTGCTGAGCATGGCGTCGTTAATACCGGGATCGCCGGAACTCAAGACTGCCGACGTACGCCAAATCGCGGCCCTGCCTCTGGGCAGCCGCATCAAACTGGATCCCTGGGACGATCACGTGAATTTGAAAAAGACCAAGGCAGAGGCGATTTTGTCGGCCGACGATAAGCTGCCCTTTGCGATCACCCCCATGATTCCCAATCTGGCACGAGCCCAGGCCGCCAGCGAAGTGGCCCAGACCGCGGCCATGGGCAAGACGCAGTAGGTGAGGGAGAGCCGGGGCGAGGCTTCGATTGTTTTCCTCCGGGTACCACGACCAGCAGCGCGAACCGCGACATTCTTGTAGCCCAGTGTGTGAACGCTGGGTTGAATAAGTTTCAGCCCTGAGCCCGTCAGGGCGCGATTCTTCGTTTCCCACTGCGGCGCAGAATGCCGCCCTGCGGGCTCAAATCATTTTTGGCTCCTCCCACGGCTCACGCTCGTGGGCTACCGGAATTGCGCGCTTCGCGCTATAGCGGTCAGCGCGGAGGCCCGGTGCGCATCTTCTTGAAGGCGTTGTAATCTTGTGGCCATGCGTCTGCGGCCGTTTCCATTCCTTCTGCTCTCCGTACTT
>JAFAUE010000122.1 GCA_019243475.1 Acidobacteriota bacterium
AGGGAGATGCTCCTCCGTTCCGCCGGAATCAATTCGGAGGCGCCGCAGGCGGCGCGATTCAGAAGGACAAGACTTTCATCTTCGCCAACTATGAAGGATTTCGGCAAAGCTTGCACCAGACTTCGGCCGCTTTCGTTCCCGATTTGGTCTCGCGGGCAAATGCTGCCGCCGGCGTGGTGCCCCTTTTGAATCTTTGGCCCACGCCCTCGGCCGGCGCGCCCGATTTCAACGGAATCGCGGAGGTCTTCAGCAGCCCATTGCAGACCATTCGGGAGGATTTTGGCACTGTCCGCCTCGATCGCGTGATTTCTGCCCGCGATTTTGCGACCGCCGCTTACACCGCGGATGACGGTGGCGACGTCACGGCAACCCCGCTCGATCCGTACAGCACGGATATCCTGAACCTTCGTGAGCAGGTGCTTACTCTTGAAGAAAACCATGTCGGCACGGGTTTCGCCAACACCGCGCGTGTCGGCTTTTCCCGCGCCGGATACTTCTTCGCCGGGGAACCTACGCCCGGTACTCCAGCCGCTTCCGTTCCGGGTTTTCTTTTAGGACGGCCGGTCGGCGCAGTAGTCGTAGGAGGTAGTGCCGCCTCTAATCCTCAAGCACAGTTGGGACTCGCTGGAAGCAATAACGGCAGCAACCTGCACATCGCGCGAAATCTTTTTACCGGTGAAGACCGCATTGCGCTGACGCGCGGCAATCATCAGATCACGTTAGGGGTGTGGTTGCAGCGCTTTCAATCGAACGAAACGATTGCGCTCAGCCAGTACGGACAAGCGACTTTCACCAGTCTGCAGACCTTCTTGCAGGGAACTGCCAGCGGCTTCCTCTTCGATCCTGCGCCTACCGAGATGAACTGGCGCTCGCTTTTCGGCGCCATTTACGCGGAGGATGCCTGGCGAGTCACGCCGAGACTTACGCTCTCTGCGGGGATACGAGGTGAGTTCTCGACCGGATGGAACGAAGCTCATGGGCGCGCAGCGAATTACACCTTCACCAACGGCGTCATCTCATCGCAGCCCCACATCGGGAATGCATTCTTTACGACTAATAACGCGACCTTTTTGCCGGAGCCTCGCTTGGGCCTGGCGTGGAGTCCCTGGGGGGAGCGAACCGTTATCCGAGCGGGCGTGGGTATGTACAACGACCTTCAGGATGCACTCGGCTATCGCGCCGACCAGAACGCGCCCTTCAATCCTGTGTACAACCTCGCCAATCTTGCCGTTTCGAAACTTCCCATAAATCCTGCGGCTCCGGTTCCTGCCAATGCATTGCTCGTTCCCGGTGGCGTTCAACCCGACATGAAGACGCCGACCCTCATTTCCTACTCGCTGCGTCTTGAAAGGCAGCTGGGCTCGGCCACGACTGCAACGATCGGCTACGTCGGCTCACATGGATATCACGAGCTTCTTGGCCTCGATGCCAACGAGCCGTCTCCAGTGGTGTGTCCGGCTGCGCCGTGTCCGGCAGTTTTTCCAGCAAATTTCCCCGCTCCGCTTGGCGGCCAGCCCGTGCCTGCCGGCACCTTCTTCGTGCCCACAACGACTAAAGCCAATCCCGCGATTGCAAACACGTGGACATGGTTTTCCCTGGGCACCAGTTACTACAACGCCCTGCAAGTGGATGTGAATCATCGCTTCGCGGGATCTTTGGCGCTGCGCGCGGTTTACACCTGGTCGAAGGCGCTCGACGACGGAGACTCTTTGAACCAGACAACGGCCGGCAACGCTCCCGGACTCGTATCCAATCCGTTCAATATTCGCTCCGACTGGGGTCCGGCTACCTACGATGTACGCAATGCAGGTGTGATCAGCGCAAGTTGGGAGCTTCCGGTCGGACATGGACATCGCTTTCTCGGCAGCGCCGATGGATTAGCGCAGGCCTTGATCGGAGGATGGTCCGCAAACGGAATTCTCACCGCGCAAAGCGGATTTCCATTTACACCGCAGCTTAGTTACAACCCGTCGAACAACGGCGACACCCGAAATCCCGTACGGCCCATTGTGAATCCTGCCTTCAGCGGCTCGCCAGTTACCGGAAATCCGGCGCAATGGTTCAATCCGGCGGCCTTTTTAGCGCCTCCGCCAAACAGCGGCTTCTACGGAAATGTCCGACGCAACAGTCTCGAAGGTCCCGGTCTTTCCACGTGGGACCAGTCACTGATCAAGAACACAAGATTCGGCGAGCGCTTGAATCTGCAATTTAGGGCGGAAGTTTTCAACCTACTGAACCGCACAAATTTCAGCACCCCGAATCTGATCGTCTTCACCCCGTCTGGCGTCTCCGGAACAGCGGGCGCGATCACAAGCACCTCAACTTCATCCCGACAGATCCAGTTCGGCCTAAAGCTGCTTTGGTGATTCGCTCGTTAAGCCCGAGCCTCTTTTCGGGATTCTTAGACCACGTTCCGCGCCTGTTTGGCTCAGGTGTTCCTTCCTGCACCGCGAACAGCGATTGCTCATCGTTTCCTCGCGCTTTACCATCTGGCTTTCATGGCCAAAGCAGGAATCTCGGTTGCCGAAATACTTCGGAGACTTGAAATCTTTTATGGTCGCCAGCAGCCCAATTGGCCTACCGATCCCTATCTCTTCCTGATCTGGTGGCATTGTGGATATCCGGCTAGCGACCGCGCGTGCGCCAAGGGCTGGGAATCCCTGAATCAGAGTGTCGGCGTTGATCCGACAGACATCCTCTCCGCCACACCGGCAACGCTTTCCATGGCACTGAAACCAGGAGGCATGGTGCCGGAGCTTCGTGCACTGCGCCTCAAAGAAATTGCCTCAAGAATCAAAGATGAATTTGGTGCTGACTTCGGTTCCGCGTTGGTCGGGCCGATCGCAAAAGCCCGCAAAATATTGAAGAGCTTCCCCAACATCTCCGACCCGGGAGCCGATCGCATTCTGCTCTTTGCCGGCATGGTGCCGATAGCTGCTATTCCTTCAAATTGCCCTTATGTGCTTGTCCGCGTGTTCCATGGTCGCGAACGCGAGAACTACCGGGTTACCTATACCGAAGCGCAATCCTTCGTCTCAGCCGGTGTGCCCGAGAACCTTGAGGCTCGCATGCGTGCGTATCTGCTGCTGAAGCGCCATGGGCAGGAGGTCTGCAAGACCAAGAACCCTAAGTGCTCTACCTGTCCGCTAAGCTCGGATTGCGCGTTTTTTGCAGGCAGGAACCGAGGCAGAGGCGCCTCAGCGCAGTGAGACCCCTGAATGATCAGTGAATTCGCAGTACGCGATCGCAACCGATTCAACCGCCTCTTAACTGGTAACCAGCATCTGACGACACCTTCGTGTAGCCCCTTAAAACGCCGCGACTTACGAACTCCCTCTTGTCCGCTTACAATCGACACAGTCTTACATCACACATCGTTGGCAACCTGAATGGCGGATTTCACTAAGCGGATCGAAAAAGCCGAGAAGTACCTGCAGAAGGGCAAAGTGGAGTCTGCCCTCGAAGAGTATCTTTCGATCCTTGACGACGATCCTGGCAACGACAGCGTGCGCCAGAGTGCCGCAGATCTTTTCCTTCAGGTAAATCGCACCAACGAAGCTGCTGCGCTCTTCAGCGAACTCTTTGATCGCCAGATTGCCGCCGCCGATAACACTCGTGCCATTGTCACGTACAAGAAACTTGCCCGCGTGGTTCCCCCTGCGCTCGGACAGACGTTGCGCTTTGCTCAGGTCTCAGAGCGAAATGGAAATCGCCGCGAGGCATTGGAGGCTTACGAGGCTGCACTCGCCGGATTTCAACGCGAGGGGCGAAAGAACGAGGCGCTCTCCGCGTTGCGCAAAATTGCCGCGCTTGACCCGAACGAGACCAACCTGAAGCGCATGGCCGAACTGGCGGCCAGCCTCAAGGACCATCAAAGCGCCGGCGAGGCATATCTGAAGTTGGGACTGGCGGAAGAGGAGCAGGGGCATATCGGCTTCGCGTGGTTCGAGCGCGCGCACCAGCAGGATCCTGCCAATCCCGACATTGCGTTTCGTTTCGGTAAAGGTCTGCTCGACAAAGGAGAAGTCGAGCGTGCAGTGAAAGTACTCAAACCTGCGGGCACTGCCGAAAAAGCGCTGCCGGATTATCGCGAAGCTTACGGCATGGCCCTGATAGCGGCGCATCGAGGGGCGGAAGCGTACAAGGTGCTTGCGCCTCTTTACGAACACGCGCCGGCGAAACTGGAGGAGATGGCGCTGCTTTTAGGTGAGCTCCTTCATGGACAACATCACCAGCAGGCGCTCGAACTGGCGCGCAAGCTGGAAGCGCAGCAGCAGCGGCTCGGCAGACGCAAGGAGTTCATCACTTTTCTACGGGACGTGAGCCATGCGCATCCGCCCGACGCCCCGTTTCTCGAGTACCTGATTGCTCTTTTCAACTCGGCGAACCGCGAGCACGACTACTGCGATGCTCTCATTCGTTTATTTGAGCTGCGCTTTGCCTCGGGCGACTTTATTCGCGCGGCCGATGCATTGGACCGCGCCGCCGAGGTAGATCCCTATCTTCAGGGCCTGGCAAAGAAGCTGGAGATGCTCCGAGGCAAGATCGACGGCAACCGCTACCGGGCCATCGGAAATCGCTTGCATAGCGCGGAGACCGAGTCTCGCGACTACGAAGAACCGAAGCAGGAAGAACCGTCGCTAGAAGGTGACACCGAGCCCACCGTCCTCGAAGATCTGCTCCTGCAGGCCGAGATCTTTTTGCAGTACTCCATGCGCTCCAAGGCAGTTGAACGCCTGGAGCGCATTCAGAAGCTATTTCCTGGAGAGGACCAGCGCAACGAGAACCTGCGTCAGCTTCTGCTTAATGCGGGAATGGTCGCCCAGCCTTCTGCAGAAACACCGGCACCTGCAGCACCGCCATCAGCCCCGGCGGCGACTCCCAAAGCGGCGCCCCCGGCAGCCGATGAGGCTGTCGACAATTTCGCGCGCGTCACCGAGATCACGCGAAACATCTATCGTCAGCCCAACGTAAAGTCGGTTCTGTTTGCGGCAGTGAACGACGTTGGCAGACATTGGAAGGCTAGCCGCTGCATCGCAGGCCTATGCAGTCCCGGCAAACCGCCCAGCGCTGCGCTCGAGTATTGCGCGCCGGGAGTAAAGCAGTCCGACGTGATGTCGATCGTGCGCTTAATTGCGGTATCGCAGCAGCTTGCACTCAAGCGCGGCTCAGTGGCCATTGAGAATGTAGCAACCGTGCCCGAGTTGGCGGCTCTGCAGGCGCTTGATTTGAAGTCCGTCTTGGCTTCCCCGCTCTGCGATGGCGATGAACACGTCGGCATCCTCATCCTTGAGCAGATCGACAAGCCGAGGCCGTGGCGTCCTACCGACGTGGTCGTTTTAAAAACTATCGCCGACCAAATGGTGCTGGCAGTCAACAATGCCAAGCTGCGCAGCCTGGTGAAAACGCTCGCAGTGACCGATGAAAAATCCGGCCTTTTGAAACGGGCGTCTTACATCGACGTAATGATGGCTGAAGTAAAGCGGTCGCTGCAGCAAAACGCACCAATGACGGTTATGCTCCTGAATTTCGGCCGCGCCAGCCTGCTAATCCGCGAAGGGGGCGAAGCCGGGCTGGAAGAGATGATGCAGAACGTTGGCCAGAGCGTTTGTGCCACGATCCGGCAGACCGACACCGCGGTGCGCTACGACCGCACCAGTATTGCGCTGATCCTCGGCGACACGAAAGATACCAACGCATTCTTTGTCGTGGATAAATTGCGAAAGTTGCTGGCGAGTGTGAAGACTCCTGGCACAGAGAACCCGGTCACCATGACCGTCGGCATCGCCGGAGCCGCCATTCAAAAAGAATATGAACCGGTGGACATCGTCACCGAAGTCATCAATCGAGCCGAGCAGGCGCTGGAAGTCGCTTTGGGCCAGGGACCAAACTCTGCCCATGCGCTCGCTCCCATCACTGACGCAACCGCAGTGGCCTGATTCAACTCGTTTAACCCTCCCCCAATCCAGTTGCCCACTTCACCTGCTAAACTCAAAAGTTTGCTCTAAGACGCCGGGACAGAGCACCAGCAAGTCTCTTTCACTGCGCTTCGGGCAAGCAATTACCTGATGGGATTTGTTTCATGCTTCAGCCAACTGACATTGCTATCGTGAACGGCGCTCGCACTCCGATGGGCCGTTATTGCGGAAAGCTGCGCGACTTTACCGCCATGGAGCTGGCCGCCATTGCTTCGAAAGAAGCAATGCGCCGCTCCGGCGTTGAGCCGGCCGAGATCGATCACGCCGTCTTCGGCAACGCGCAGCAAACATCTGGCGATGCTTTGTACGGCGCACGCCATGTAACGCTTCGCGCCGGACTTCCCGTCGAAGTACCGGCTCTGACCGTCAATAGGCTCTGCGGCTCGGGCATGCAGTCAATCGTGACCGCGGCGCAGATGATCCAGCTTGGCGAGTCCAGGATTGCGCTAGCCGGAGGCATGGAGTCTATGTCTCAAGCGCCGCACGTGATTCGTGGAGCGCGCTGGGGTTTCGGCCTGGGCGAAGGCAAGATGGAAGACTCTCTCATGGTCGCTCTCCTGGACACCTATTGCGGCCTCTACATGGCGCAAACGGCAGAAAAATATGCGGGACAACAGGGGATCTCCCGTGAAGCCCAGGACGAATTCGCTCTGCGCTCGCAGCAGCGCGCTGCCGAAGCTCAAAAGGCGTGCCGCCTGGGCGAGGAGATCGTGCCGGTCACCCTCAAGGACCGCCGCGGAAATCCTTCCGGAGAGACGTTCGACAAGGACGATCATCTCCGTTCCGAAACGACCCTTGAAGGCCTGGCCAAGTTGAAGCCTTCTTTCGGAAAAGAAGGGACTGTCACGGCCGGGAACGCAAGCGGCATTGTGGACGGCGGAGCAGCAGTGGTACTGATGCCGGTTGACGCTGCCCAGAAACGCGGATTAAAGCCGCTGGGGCGCTTGGTGAGTTGGGGCATTGCCGGAGTTGATCCCAGCATCATGGGCAGCGGGCCCGTGCCTTCCACCCGCGCGGCACTCAAGAAAGCGGGACTGACCCTCGACGACATCGACTTGATTGAGGTGAATGAAGCATTTGCCGCGCAGTACCTGGCAGTCGAGAAGGAGCTAGGCCTCGACCGCGAAAAGACCAACGTAAACGGCGGCGCGATTGCGTTGGGCCATCCTCTGGGGGCAACCGGAACGCGACTTCTGATCACGCTGCTTTACGAGCTGCGCCGGCGCAGAAAGAAGTATGGACTGGCAACGGCATGCATCGGCGGAGGGCAGGGCATCGCCGTGATTGTCGAGTCCCTCGCGTAAACCCGAAATTCCCTGGGCAGGGAATTTCGCAGGGAATTTTTTCCCGCAAGAAAAAATTCTCTTCTGGGACCCGCATAAACAGCGGGTTCGCTCGATCGGGCAGGGAATTCGCAGGGAATTTGCGGGAATTCTGCGTAGAACACTTCCATCGCCACATCACTCCCTGTGTGGAAGACATCGCTCAGCACAGGCCAGTGCTACCACGGATCGTATGGTTGGGGAACATCAATAATTGGAGGCGGAATGGAAATCAGGAAAGTAGGCGTACTAGGCTGCGGGCTCATGGGCTCCGGCATTGCCCAGGTTGCGGCTCAGGCTGGGTACGAGGTCACCGTGCTTGAGGCCGAGCAGAAAGCACTCGACAAGGGTTTCGCCGGCATCGAGGCCTCGCTGGCTAAGTTCGCCGAACGCGGACCGGAAAAAGGCGGCATCACCGCGCAGCAGAAGGAAGAAATTCGCGCTCGACTCAAAGGCAGCCAAAGAAAGGACGATCTCGCGCACTGCGACATTGTGATCGAGGCCATCATCGAGAACATCGAGGAGAAGAAGAAGGTCTATTCCGCGCTTGACGCAATTGTGAAGCCGGACGCCATCTTCGCCTCGAATACCTCTTCGATCTCCGTGACAGAGCTCATGACCGCAACCAGGCGCGTCGACCGGTTCATCGGCCTGCATTTCTTCAATCCGGTGCCACTGATGAAGCTGGTAGAAGTCGTGCGCACCATCGCGACATCCGACTCAGTAATGGACGCAGCCGTCGAGTTCGGCAAGAAACTGGGCAAGGTACCTGTCCGAACTTCCGACAAAACGGGCTTCATCGTGAACCGGCTGCTGGTTCCGTATTTGCTCGACGCCATTCGCGCATATGAAGAAGGCGTCGGCTCGATTCCGGACATTGATAACGCGATGAAACTCGGCTGCGGATATCCGATGGGACCATTTACGTTGCTCGATTTCGTCGGCCTGGACACTACGTACTACATTACGCATGTGATGTATGACGAATTCAAAGAAAAACGCTTCGCCTCACCTCCATTGCTCAAACGTCTGGTACTGGCCGGCTGGTATGGGAAGAAGACGGGAAAGGGTTTTTACGACTGGAGTGACGCGAAGAATCCAGTCCCGGTGAGGCTGTGAGGGGAGCAGCGGTCAGCAGTCAGCACTCAGCCACGGCTGAGCGGATCGAGAGTTGGTAAAATTCCCTCTCGCAGGTAGACGACATGAAAGATTTTCGAGACTTGCAGGTTTGGCACAAAGCCCATCAGGTTGTCTTGGATATTTACCGCGACACTAATCTGTTTCCTCCTGACGAGCGTTTTGGATTAATTGCACAACTTCGAAGAAGCGCGGCTTCCATCCCCGCCAACATCGCTGAAGGATGTGGCAGGCAGGGCGACGGCGATTTCAATCGCTTTCTGCAAATCGCAATGGGTTCTGCCTGCGAGGCGGAATATCACTTGCTCCTGGCCCGTGATCTTCATTACTTAACCGCCGAAAGGTATGAGCATTTGGTGGACGGCATTTCAGAAGTGAAGAAGATGCTCGCAGGTTTGATTGTACGAGTCGGTGGGGATCGTTTTAGGGCGAAAGCCGCAGCTCCCTAGAAGCGTTTGCTAGTGCTCAAAGCTGAGTGCTGAAGCTGAATGCTGAGTGCTGAATGCCTACTACCTTCGAAAACATCATTGTTGAAAAAAAGAACGCCATCGCCTACGTCACCGTAAACCGTCCCAAAGTGCTGAATGCTCTGAATGGCGCCACGATGCAGGAACTCCGGGCGGCATTCGCGGACGTGAAGGAAGATCGGCAGATCCGCGTAGCGATCCTCACCGGCGCGGGCGAAAAATCCTTCGTCGCGGGAGCTGATATCGGCGAACTGCAGAAGAACAATCCGATCGAAGCCAAGGAATACACACACCGAGGCCAGGCAGTGCTCGATCTGATCGAGAATCTCGGCAAGCCGGTAATTGCCTGCATCAACGGCTTTGCGCTCGGCGGCGGATGCGAGTTGGCCATGGCTTGCACCATGCGTCTCGCCAGTGAGAATGCCAAATTGGGACAGCCCGAGGTCAAACTCGGGATTATCCCAGGCTACGGTGGAACGCAGCGCCTTCCAAGGCTGGTGGGAAAAGGCATTGCTGCGCAGCTTTTGCTCACTGGGGAGATGATTTCTGCGCAGGAAGCCCATCGCATTGGTCTGGTGAACGAAGTCTTGCCGGC
>JAFAUE010000395.1 GCA_019243475.1 Acidobacteriota bacterium
GAAGAGGACGCCGGCAAGAGCATGCATGAGGGTTTTCCCGAATCGGATCGATATTCTTACATTGACTTGAACCGCTCCGGCGTGCCGCTGATTGAAATCGTCAGCGAGCCCGACATGCGTTCGCCCGGGGAAGCGTTCGAATATCTGACGCGGCTCAAAGAGATCATCCTGTACACCGGCATCAGCGACTGCAACATGGAAGAAGGTTCTTTGCGCTGTGACGCAAATGTCAGCGTGCGTCCG
This sequence comes from Acidobacteriota bacterium, assembly GCA_019243475.1. Classification (GTDB taxonomy): domain Bacteria; phylum Acidobacteriota; class Terriglobia; order Terriglobales; family Acidobacteriaceae; genus Gp1-AA112. The sequence continues at coordinate 244 of JAFAUE010000395.1, forward strand.
CGCGGCGAACAAGTGTTTGGCACGAAAGCTGAAGTCAAGAACGTGAATTCTTTCCGCTTCATTCGCGAGGCGCTGGAATATGAGATTGAGCGCCAAATTGAACTGATTGAGTCCGGCGAAAAAGTCATACAAGAGACGCGTCTTTACGATTCGCAGCAGGGCAAGACTTACAGCATGCGCTCCAAGGAAGAGGCGCACGACTACCGGTATTTTCCCGAACCGGATCTTCTGCCGCTGGTGATCGACGCAGGCTGGCAGCAGCAGATTCGCGCTGCATTGCCGGAGCTTCCGGAAGCGCGAAGAGCGCGCATGGTTTCCGAATACGGCATCACTCCGTACGACGCCGGGGTGCTGACCTCCAGCCGCGCGCTTGCCGATCAATTCGAGGAAGCCGCGCGTTCCGCCAAGAATCCAAAGCGTGTCGCCAACCTCCTGCAGAGCGAAATTCTCGGACGGCTCAAGGCGCGCGGACTTGAGATCGAGAAGTCGCCCATTACCATGAAAGGAATCGCGTTCTCCGCCGATCTGGTAGAGAGCGGCGCAATCTCCGGCAAGATCCTTAAAGATCTCTACGACCTCGCATTCGAGCGCAATCTCGACTTTCCAGCCATCTACGAGCAGGAAAAGCCGCAGCAGATCACCGATGCGTCGGCCATCGAAAAAATGATCGACGAAGTCATCGCGGCGAATCCCAGGCAAGTGGAGCAGTACCGGGCAGGCAAAAAAACGGTTGCCGGCTTTTTTGTGGGACAAGTCATGAAAGCGTCCAAAGGGCAGGCAAATCCGGCCTTGGTAAATGAGATCCTGACCCGCAAGCTGGACGGTTAAATCGTGACCTCTCGGCCACGGGCAAATTCCCTGGTTCAGGGAATTTCTGAGGGAATTTTCGTGTTTCATGACCCGAATTCGTGTGTTTCTGCCCAAAATCCGCAAAAATTGAGCAAAGCTGAGGGAATGCTTGAGGGAATGCCGGGAATTTCAATGCAACCCATTGCAGATAAACGACTTGCGAGCAGACATTGCGCCGAGTTTCGGGCGGAAACAGGGAATCACCAGGGATTTCTGACGCTTACAGTGCGTGTGGCCGCGAGACGTTGTCTTGGCCGTTCCTTTTGCGAGGAAGCGAGCAGGCTCGACTCATGGCGTCCTTTCCGGCTGATAAGCGCGATTGGGTCGTCCAGGACCTAAAAAACCCGAACACCCCGGTGCCTTCGCCGTTCTTCACTCATGAGACGCAGCATGGGAGCCATTGAGCGGACCATCTCCAACACCATGGCCTTTGAGCTTGCAGAGAGCGAGCCAGCCGGCGTGAGCGCGCGTCCGGTGGCCTGGGACCTGGAGTCGCTGGTTCGCGAGCACTCACGTCTGGTGTTCCGCATTGGCTACTCGGTGGTACGCAATCCCAGCGACGCGGAAGACGTGGTGCAGGAAGTTTTTCTGCGGCTGGCGAAGCATGGAACAGCGGGGATTGAAGATCCCAAGGCATGGATCTCCCGCATTGCATGGCGAGTTGCCGTTGACCGCTACCGGCAAACCTCGCGAGCGCAGCAGGAAGAGTTCGACGAACGATTGCATGCGCCGGAGAACGTTGCAGCAAGTACGGAGCAGTTAGCCGTCTCTCGCGAGACGCTTGCGCTGCTGGAACGGATGATCGCGACGCTGCCGAAGAAAGAACGGGACGCGTTGCTTCTTACCTCGGTCGAAGAGCTGAGCAGCAGCGAAGCGGCACGAGTGTTAGGCACAACGGAAACATCGGTGCGGGCCAGAGTCTTCCGCGCGCGCCAGCGCCTCGTGCAAAAGCTGCAGAAGATGAAAGGTGCGAGTTATGGGCGCTGAAGAAAACAACATTCAACACGAGGAACTCGAAAAGTGGCTCGACGATGCGCTCCGAGCCCGCGCCACGGCTGAGCCTCGAGTCGGACTCGAAGAGCGCGTTCTCGCTCGCCTGGCGGCAGAGCCGCCGCGGACCTTTTCCTGGTGGAGGGTCATGGCTCCGGTTGCGGTTCTGCTTGCAGTTGCCATCGCCTTAGCGGTCTGGACCTACCGGCGGCCGGAGCACCCAGCACGCAGCGTGGCCGGCACAACAACTCCGCCAGTGGTCAATCTTCGGCCGCTGAAGTCCCCGGAGGTGGCGGCGGCGAGGCGCAACCAGGTCACGCCACGCCCAGCAGCACGCCGAGAAATTGCGTGCTGCGCCCCACGAAAGAGCCCGCAGGTTCGTGAGGAAGACTTACCGAAGCTCGCGACGTTTCCCGCGCCTTCGCCGGAAAGCGCGGAAGAGCGGCTGTTGAAGCGGTTAGCTGCGAGAAAGGGCTCAATCGACATGGCCAGCCTGGAGGCAGGCTCCGAGCCTATTCATGAATTGTCAGTTCCGGCGGTCGTAGTTGAGCCCATGGACGGCACACCGCCGGACGAGAGTCCCCGATAAGAGCAGGTTTTACTGGAGGAAAAATGTTACGCAAACTTACTGTTTCTTTTGTTCTCTCATTGATTACGTGCATGCCTTTGGTTCTGCGTGCGCAGGAAATTAAACCGCCGACGCCGCGATCGGCATCGGTGTACCGCATCGAATACGTATTTTCCGAGATGCAGAACGACAAGAGGATCAACGCGCGTTCCTACAGCGTCGTATTGCGCTCGCACGAGCGGGGCAGTATCAGATTGGGAAATCGAATTCCCGTTTCGTTCTCTACCAAGGAAAATGCAAACCAATTGCAATACCTCGATGTGGGCGTAAACATTGATTCGCGTGTGGACGACACCGATGTGCCCGATGCCAATACAGGAGTCGATATATTCACCAACATCGATATCAGCAATTTGCCTCCGGAGCAGGCGCAGGACAATCGCACGGGAGCCCCGGTAGTGCGGCAAACCAAATTCCAGAATGAGAATATCGTTCCTTTGGGCAAGTCGGTGTTGCTAAGCAGCGCCGATGAAGTGGACGGAACACGCCGGCTGCAGATCGAAGTAACAGCAACGAAGCTGCGCTAAAGACAAACCTCAACCACAAAGGACACAAAGGAGCACAGAGGAAAGCCCAAAACAACTCTGTGAACCTTCGTGTCCTTTGTGGTTAATTCTCCGACGGGAGAATCAGTCGCCGGCTTTCTCAACTTCCACCAGACAGGAATAAAAGGTCGGCCCGCCGGCGTAGTCCGTGAGCCGTTCCGAGGTGAGCGCATTGATGCCGATGCCATCCGGCATCAGCTTCGACCAGATCAATCGCGTGGCCACCACTCCGGGCTGTACAGCGCCATCGACCATCGCGGTAAGCCTCACTTCACCGCGATCGTTGAAGACGCGCACCGCATCTCCTGTGGCAATCCCACGCAGCTCAGCATCGACTCCGCTCATCTCCAGCTTGTTGGTTTTCGGCTCGAGCGGTTGCAGAGAGCTCACGTTGCAGAAACTTGAGTTGAGGAAGTTGTCGGCCTTGCGCGCCAGCAACTCCAGCGGAAACTTCTTCGCCTGCTCGGAATGACGCGACTCGACTGGCGGAACGAAGTTCGCCACAGCATCCATTCCAAACGCCACCAGGTCCTCGTTCACAATTCGTGCCTTGCCGTCCGCAGTGGGAAACTTGCCATCGGCAAAGGGAACAAAGTCTTCGCTGCCGAAGTTCAGCCGCACATGACCCTCGCGCTCAAGCTGCTCGCGTGTGATTCCCTTCAGCCATGGATTCGCCGACTCCAATGCTCCATCGATCATCTCGTCCACCGATTCGCGGAAGCACGGTTCGGTGAAGCCCATGCGCTGCGCTAATTCAGAAAAGATCTCGACGTTTGACTTCGATTCTCCAATCGGCGCAATCGCCTGGTTGGACATCTGCAGGTAATAGTGGCCATAAGCCTTCTGCAGATCTTTCTGTTCGAAGAAGGTGGTCGCCGGCAGAACAATGTCTGCGTAATCCGTGGTGTCGGTAAAAAACTGCTCGTGCACGACGGTAAAAAGATCAGGCCGCATAAATCCGCGCACGACGGCATTGTGGTTGGGCGCGATCGCCGCTGGATTGGAGTTGTAAACGAAGATTGCCTTAACCTGAGGATTGTCCAGTCTGGTCAATGCCTGGCCTAATTCGGACATATTGACCACGCGCGCGTGCCGCCGGAGCGGGCTAGCGAGCATCAGATCGGGACGCTCCAGGAAGTCATCGTTCAGCTTAAAGGCTCCGCTGCAGGAAAGCTGCAGGCCGCCGCCTGCGTGCTTCCAGGCTCCCATGATGCAGGGCAGCATGCTGATCGCGCGAATATTCGTGCCGCCGGTTTGGCAGCGCTGCACTCCATAGTTCACGCGAATGACTGCAGGCGTGGTGGTCGCGTATTCGCGCGTGAGCTTGACGATGTTCTCGGCGGATATGCCCGTCCACTCGGCCACCCGGTGCGGCGGGTAATTGTGGACGCGCTTGACCAGCTCGTCGAAGCCATTCACATGCTGCTTCACGTAATCGGCGTCGTAGAGGTTTTCCGCGACGATCACATGCATCATGCCCAGCGCCAGCGCCCCGTCGGTGCCGGGATTGATGGGCAGATACCAGTCGGCGCACTGCGCTGTCCGCGTTTTGTACGGATCGATCACCACCAGCTTCGCGCCATTGCGCCGGGCTTCTTCAATGAACGGCCACAGATGGACGTTGTTGCCGTGAATGTTTGCTCCCCAGGCGATGATGTAGCGCGCGCGCGGGAACAGCTCGGTATCCGTACCGATCTTGCGTCCCAAAACGGAAATCAGAGCTTCTCCACCGGTGGTGGAGCAGATGGTGCGATCGAGCTGCGAAGCTCCCAGCCGGTGAAAGAACCGGCGATCCATTGAGGCGTAGCTCAGGACCGCAGTCGTGCCGGCGTAGGAATAGGGAAGAATGGCTTCGGGGCCGAATTCGTCGCCGACTTGCTGGAAGCGTCGCGCGATCTCCTGGTAGGCCTCATCCCAGGAAATTCGTTCGAAAATCTGAGCTGCATCCTCGATGTTGCGCACTCCGCGGCCTTTCGCCACCACGCGGCGCATGGGATGGAGAACGCGGTCGGGCGAATAGACGCGATCAAGGTACTTGGCGACTTTGGCGCACAAGAAGCCGCGCGTCACCGGGTGCGCCGGATCGCCGCGCAGTCGCGTGGCGCGACCCAGCTCGTCCACCGTAATCAACACTCCACACGAGTCGGGACAATCGTGCGAGCAGGCGGCGTGTACCGTCTTGGGCATAGAAAAGATGTGCTGATTATAGAGGCAACAGCAGAACAGGCTGCGAGTATTCAGCGCGGCGGGACGAAGACCCCTTCTCGGGATTCCTCGCCGTTTACTAAGCGGGCTCGGCTCCCCAGCACGGAACTTCCGGCAGGGCGAGCTCTGTCCAGGAGGAGACCTCTCCCGACCCTTTGCAGGTTGGGCACGCAGAATTGTCGGCGCACAAGCCACGGCCAAGACAGTTGGGGCACTTACGCGTCTTGTTCACGTTGTTCATGTTCGGTGAGATGCGCGAATTCGTCCCGGCTGCTCTGGATTTCAGTGCTCTGGGCGCGAGTACAGGTTAAAAACGATGTTGCGCCTTAAGAAAAGCAACGATGAATGGCTCTATCCCATCGAAACCTTGTGACCCCTATGAGCCTTTGGTCCGACAATACGCACTGGACTGCTGCGCCTACGCTCAAGATCTCGAGCGGCTCGTGCTCAGATGAATACCGCCTGAGGGAAGGGCACGTGGAGTTCCGTCCTGCACGCGGCACGGAGTGGCGAGAGCTGAAGTATCCTGACCTGCAGCAGCACTTCGCCTTATCGACACCGGTTGGCCGGTGGCTTGCGCAGCTCTACTCAGCAGCTAACCTGGGCAAAGTTCTTTCCAACTGATCTCCTGGTCTATCGCGATAACCGCCGCTGTATATGCCAGTGTGCTAGTTTGCTTCTGCGAGGAGGTCTTATGGCAAGACTTCGCAAAAGCGCTGAACGCAATGCCCGCCAGACCGGCGCGGTAAAGAAAGAAACGCCAACCGAGTTCCTGTCCTCCCTGGCGGCGGTGATGGCGACCGCAGTATTCATCATTACCTTTAATATCCAGGCCTTCGAGATTCCCACTAGTTCCATGGAAAGGACGCTGCTGGTCGGGGACCACGTGTTTGTCGATCGCATCACCCTGGCGCCACCCACGCACTGGGCTTTCTTCGAGCACTATCGTGCGATACAGCATGGCGATATCGTGGTCTTCTACTCCGTCGAAACACCAGACCTGCATCTGGTGAAGCGCGTGATTGGTCTTCCCGGAGACCGCATTCACTTGCGCGACGGCGTTGTTTACCGCAATGGCCAGCCGCTCAATGAGCCTTATGTAATCCACTCGGTCGGAGACTATGTTCCATATCGGGACAACTTTCCCGCTGTTCCGGCTTCGCAGGCCGGAGATAGCGTTGTTGCAGGATGGCCGGAGCGGGATGGGCAGGACATCGTAGTGCCGGCTGACCACTACTTTGTGATGGGCGACAATCGCGACGTGAGCCACGACAGCCGCTACTTCGGCTGCATTCCCAAAGAGAACGTTATCGGCCGGCCTCTGTTTGTTTATTGGTCCTTTGAAACGCCGGCAGATGATTGGAGAAAGACCGGCCTGGGCGACCGGCTAGCCTCTTACGGACATGTTGCTTTGCATTTTGCGGATCAAACGCGCTGGAAGCGAATGTTCCGGCCGGTGCGCTAGGGATTGCATGACTCCCGCGTGACACTTGCGCAAATGCTTTAGAAAAATAGAATTGACCTAGGCCAGCTCTGGCCAGCACAATCTCTGCGACGCTTCAAATCCACCCCGTGACAAACGGTGCCTCCGTGGCGACAGTTCCCCGAATACCCGATAGCGGCGAGTCGTTCAAGATTGAGTTCGACCGGGAAGAAGATGGACGCTGGATTGCAGAAATCCCTAACTTGCCTGGCGTTCTGGTCTATGGAGAGACCAAGGAAGATGCCGAGGTTAAAGTAACCGCCCTGGCATTGCGCGTACTCGCCGAGCGCACAGAACAGGCAAAGAAACCACCTAAGTCTATCCGCTTCTTGTGAGCTCGTGGCCCAGCACAAAGGCAGCTCGCGTGTTTCGAGCTCTAATGCGTATTGGCTGGAAAGTAAAGAGTGGAAAGGGTGGTTCCCATCGGCAATTAGAGCGTCAAGGATGGCCGAACTTTACGTGGGCTTTTCACGACAATGACGAACTTGGGCCGGTGATGCTTAAGAAGATTGCAAAGCATACTGGACTTACGCCTGGCGATTTGTAGGCTGACCGGCAATCAGCATCTGCTTGCTAGCGCACCACAAGTCGCGATTCTTTACTGATCCGAACCTTTCAATTCATCGAGCGCGTCCCGAAGTTTCCTCAGAAGTTCCTGCACCTCGGCGTATCGCTTGCGTAAGCCCTCCACAATATGCGCCGGGGCTTTGGCGAGGAAGCCCTGATTGCTGAGCTGGCGCTCAAGGTTGGCGTTCTCTGACTCGAGTTTCTGCTGCTTTTCCTTGAGACGCTCTCGTTCCGCCGCAACATCGATTTTTCGCTCGTAGATCACCGCCACTTCATAAGCATTGGTCGCCTGCACGCCTGGAAGCTTGGCGATGCTCTCTCCAGAGAACTCCATCTGCTCCACGGCGGCCATGCGTTCGATCAACTCACGATTGCTTTCGATGAGTTCGCGCACCCCGTTGCGGGCGAAGATGCGCACCGGCGTCTTTTGTTTTGGCTCGATCTTCAGCTCTGCGCGGCGATTGCGGATGCCGGCGATGAGGTCCTGCAGGATCTGCATGCGCTCGATGCTGTTATGCCCATCGGCTGCCGCGCAGCCTTGCGGAAAGCGTGTGAGCGCAATCGATTTCGCCGGGGTTTTCTGCTGATAGAGCGCGTGCCAGATCTCCTCGGTAATGAACGGCATGAACGGCGACAGCAGGCGAAGCGATGCTTCGAAGATCCTCACCAGATGTTCCAGAGCGGCACGAGCCTGCTTGGCGTCCGGGCTGGAAAAGTCGAGGCGCAGCTTGACCGCCTCTATATACCAGTCGCAGAGGTCGCCCCAAAAGAACTGGTACACCAGATTGGCGGCTTCGTGAAAACGATAGTCAGCCAGCGCCGCATTTACGTCGTGCGCCGTCCGCTCGAAGCGCGCTTCAATCCAGCGATCCACCAGCGGAGAAGACTCCCGCAGCGCTGATGTCGAGTCGTCTAGCGGCAGGAAATCGTCCTGCTTCCAGACACCGGCTTCGGCTGCGCGGTCGATGTTCATGAAGAGAAAGCGGGCAGCGTTCCAGATCTTGTTAGCGAAGTTCCGGTAGCCTTCGGTGCGGTGCTCGTTGAAGGCAATGTCCGTGCCCGGCGAGGCCATGGCCGCGAGCGTGAAGCGCACCGCATCGGTTCCATACTTTTCCGTGACTTCGATGGGATCGAGAACGTTGCCCTTGGTCTTCGACATCTTTTGCCGCTCGGCGTCGCGCACCAGGGCATGGATATAGACTTCCCGAAACGGAACTGCGTCGGATGCGGGACGCGGCTCGCCATTGGCCAGCGGCATCTCCTGCATGAAGTGGCAGCCCATCATCGCCATGCGCGCCAGCCAGAAGAAGAGGATGTCGAAGCCGGTAATCAGCAGCGAGGTTGGATAGAAAACATCCAGATCGCGAGTATGTTCCGGCCATCCCAGCGTGGTGAACGGGAGCAGTGCCGAAGAAAACCAGGTATCGAGCACGTCGGTTTCGCGCTCCAGCGAAAATCCACAATCGGGACACTTAAACGGATCTTCCCGGGCGACGATCGGCTGCGCGTTCACATCTTCCTTCGAGCGCGCGCAGCCCGGGTTGGTGCAGTACCACGCCGGAATGCGATGGCCCCACCACAGCTGGCGCGAGATGCACCAGTCGTAGATGTTGGTCATCCAGTGCAGATAAATGGTCTTGTAGTTCTCCGGAGTAAAGCGGATGTGTCCACTATTCACGGCTGCAATCGCTTTATCGGCGAGCGGCTGAATCTTGACGAACCATTGCGTGGAAAGACTCGGCTCGACTACGGTTTTGCATCGCTGGCACTTGCCCAGCGAGAGCACGTGATCTTTGGCGGCGATGAGAAAGCCCTGCTCTTCGAGATCGGCCAGCACACGCTTGCGCGCTTCATAGCGGTCGAGCCCGGCATAAGCTCCGCCGTTTTGATTGATATGCGCGGTCTCATCCATGATGGTGAGCATCGGCAGGTTGTGCCGCTTGCCCATGGCAAAGTCATTGGGATCGTGCGCTGGCGTGACTTTGACCGCTCCGGTTCCAAATTCCGGATTCGCCAGCTCGTCGGCGATGATGGGAATCTCGCGATTCATCAGCGGCAGGCGCAATTTCTTCCCAATCAGTTTGCGATAGCGTTCATCGTTCGGATTCACCGCCACAGCCACGTCGCCCAGCATCGTCTCCGGACGAGTAGTCGCAATGTGAATCGAGCCTGAACCATCGACCAGCGGATAGCGAACTTCGTACAGCTTGCCCTGCTGCTCCTCATGAACGACCTCGAGATCGGAGATCGCGGTAAGGCAGCGAGGGCACCAGTTGACGATGTACTCGCCGCGGTAGATCAGTCCCTGTTCCCATAAGCGGACGAAGACCTCGCGCACTGCGCGGTTCAGGTTCTCGTCCATGGTGAAGTACTCGCGCGACCAATCGACCGAGTCGCCGAGCCGCTTCATCTGCTTGAGAATGTTTCCGCCATACAGCCGTCGCCAATCCCACACGCGCTCGACGAACTTCTCCCGCCCTAGGTCCTGGCGCTTGATGCCTTCGCTCGCTAGCTGACGCTCGACCAGCATCTGCGTCGCGATGCCCGCATGGTCCGTACCCGGAATCCAGAGCGTGGTTTCCCCGCGCATGCGGTGCCAGCGCACCAGGATGTCCGACTCGGTGTGCTCGAACATGTGTCCCATGTGGAGATTGCCGGTCACGTTGGGCGGAGGCAGGAGAATGGTGAACGTCGGGCGTCCCGGTTTCACGTCTTCAGTTGCAACGTGGAAGAGCTTCTCTTTTTCCCAGTACTCGGCCCAGCGCGGCTCAATCGCGCTCGGATCGTAGGTCTTAGGAAGCTCATGAGGCATAAGCAGGCGCTATTGGTAAAGACTAACAAAAGGTCAGAGTTGACCGCCTCTTGGAGCACGGCTCTTGAAGAATCGGGCCATCGGGTGATCGGGCCATCGGGTCATCGAAAGTCACAAGCAGAACTCGTCGGGTTTTCCAACTGAAAGGATTGCGGTTTTCCTGCACGCCCGTTCTTCGATAAGCCAGATCACCCGATGAGCCGATGACCCGATCACCCGATGACCCGATTCCTCGATTCTTCACCCTCGCTTGCTGAAAACCTCGGTCTTCACGATGCCCGCTCCTTCCTTCACGTGCACTACGCGATCGACGTCAAGGTCCTTCAACACGTCCAGTTGGCCACTGGGCCAGCGAATCTCAAGGCGGTCCACCTTCGTCGCTTTGCCCAGCCCAAAGTGGACGCGGAGATCGTTCTGCGAGAAATAGCTGCCGCCGCTGCGGACCTCGTCCACCTGCTCCACCGGCTGTTCTATTCCGGGAAAACGGGCGACGCATTTGACGCGAGCGCCAATGCCGCTTCGGTTCGATTTCGTCCCGACAGTTTTCACCTTGATCCAATGATTGCCGCTGCTGGAGTCGCAGCGAATGAGCTGGGGCAATTCGTTT
>JAFAUE010000428.1 GCA_019243475.1 Acidobacteriota bacterium
CTATGTCTATCCCAACATTTCTGCTTACCTCGGACGTTCGGGACTGAAGTCGAGCAGCGATGTCGCCAACCGTCTGCTGCACGAAGCGCACATCGTCACCGTGCCGGGCGAAGGCTTTGGCACGCAAGAGCACATTCGCCTCTCCTATGCGACCAGCAGCAAAGTGTTAACCGAAGCTCTCGACCGCATGCGGAACTTCTTCGCTTCGGTGTAGAGCAATGGGCTTCCAGCTGCGATCGAGGGTTCTCGTTGCGCTGCTCCCAGCCGTGTGCCTTCTCGCGGCAAGCGCCTTCGACTACAAACCGCCGGAGATCCAGCCCGCCGGCCATGCCGACAAGTATCCGCAGCACGAGACCCACAAAGACGAAGGCGTCACGGTAGCCGTGGATCCCTACGGTCCGGAGAAAGATTCCGTTTTCCACGTGAAGTTCGCCGAGCACCGGATACTGCCCGTCCGGCTCATCATCTCCAACGATTCCGATCAACCGCTGTCGCTGCTCGACGTGCAGATCGAGTTCGTTACCGCCCGCAAGGCCAAAGGCGAGCCGCTGACCAAAGAGGATGTTGAACGCGCAGTCGCCAACTCCGCCGAGCCGCAGGACCGCACCGTACCCGGCCTGCCCGTTCCAATCCCGCGCAAAAAACCGCAGCGCCTGCCCAAGGGTACCGACGAAGAAGTCGATTACCTGATGTTCAAAGCCAAAGCCGTGGAACCGCAGAACACCCAGTCAGGCTTTCTCTTCTTCGACGTAAGCGGCGTATCGCAGGCCATCGCCGGCTCCCACATCCTGATCACCGGCATCCGCAATGGGGCAGGACAGGAATTGTTTTACTTCGATATTCCGCTGCAGAAGTGAAGCAGCTAACAGGTGCCGGCTACTGGCTACCAGCTCCCGGCTGTCTCATCGTCCTTCCCGGCCGGAGCACTCCAGATGGCGAGGTCCTAGAATCCTGTGGAAACCACCCGCCTCCAATCATTGCGCGAATCCAGCTCGTGCCTCACCTTTCCACCTTAGGCCCAAGGTTTCCTCGCGATGCCCTGTGGACGCTGTGTGCGAGATTCGGAGAAGCTGGAAAGTCGGCCCATCACTCGCCGCGCATTCCTCTCCCCACCCAGATATCCGTCCACGATTTCTATCCTGGGGACACGCTCTTCTCCGCCCTGCATGCGATTTGGTGAAAAATGTCCACTTTTCCAGAGCATTTACTACTGCTTCTAGAGTAGTTATGGTTTTCTTTGATTGAAGTAAAAGCAGTAGCTGATATAAGTTTTACGCATATCTTTGAGGGGGTCACCTCGTCATGCCTTCATCCGGAGTGAGCGTCGAGAACGTGGAGAAAACCAGCACCGCAACCAGTGCAGCCATGGACATCCAATTGACTCACGCTGAATTGCTGCGCGAACTTACCGCGACGCAAGGCGTGGTCGAGCGCAAGACGACGATCCCGATTCTCTCGAATTTCCTGTTCGAAGCCGCGGGCGACCGGCTCACCATTACCGCTACCGATCTCGACTTGAGCTTGCGAACATCCTGTCCCGCAACCGTCAAGAAGGAAGGCTCATGCACCATCCCCGCGCGCAAGCTTTACGAATACGTGAAACTGCTGCCTGACGGACCAATCACCATCAAGCAACTCGAAAATCATTGGGTGCAGATTCGTGCCGGCCGTTCCAACACCAAGATGGTCGGCATGGCGCGCGCAAACTTCCCCGCGCTGCCGGCTTTTCCCGGTGGGACCGCGACCAAGCTTCCCGTTTCGGTACTGAAGACCCTAATTTCTAAAACCATCTTCGCAATCTCCAACGAAGAATCCCGCTACACGCTCAACGGCGCCCTGATGGTCATCAAGGCAGAATCGATTGCGATGGTCGCGACCGACGGACATCGGCTGGCCCACATCGAGACCAAAGCGAACTTTGCCGGCGTCAATGGCGAGATGAAGACGCTGGTTCCGCGCAAGGCGATGAATGAGCTGAAGTCGCTGCTGGACCAGACCGACCAGGAGACCATCGAGTTCGCCAAAGACGACTCGACGCTGTTCTTCCGCATCGGCGGGCGCCTGCTCACGTCGCGCCAGCTCACCGGGCAGTTCCCCAACTTCGAAGCGGTTCTGCCGCGTGACAACAACAAAGCCGTGGTCGTGAGCTGCGAGGATCTGACCGGATCCATCCAGCGCGTCGCGCAGTTTGCCGACGAGCGTTCCGGCGCGATTCGTATGAAGCTCGAGAAAGACGAGCTTCGCCTGTCGTCATCCTCCACCGAAGCCGGCGAATCCGAAGACTCGATTGAAACCAGCTATAAGTCCGACCCGCTGATCATCGGCTTCAATTCCCAATACCTGCTCGATTTCCTGCGCGTCACCAGCACCGGCGAAGTCCGCCTGGAATTCAAAGACTCGCAATCCGCCGGCCAGATGCGTCCCGAAGGCGGCACCGACGACTACAAGTACCGCTACATCATCATGCCAATGCGGATTTGAAAAAAGAAGCTGCTGGCTGCTGGCTATTAGCTGCTGGCCGCCGCGAGTCTCCTCGGCGGAGCTCTATAGGGACGAAGGCGGCAAAAAGCACTTAACCACAAAGGACACCAAGGAGCAGAGGGAAATCCCAAAATTCCTTCGTGAACCTTCGTGTCCTCTGTGGTTAAGATCGCTTACGCCGGGAGCCGGTAGCCGGCAGCTATCGCAAAGAAGGCTTCCCATATCAGGAAGCCTTCTTTGCTTAGATCGCCGAAAAGTTATTTCGGGTTCGCGGTGCTGCCGGAGCTGGAACCAGGACCGTTGTCGGTGCCGTTGGTGGTGCTCTTCTTGTGATGGCGGCGATGGTGCTTCTTCGTGGTTGTCGTGGTGCTCGACCCGCTCTGGTCGGTCGAGCCGGATGAGCCCTGCGTGGCTGTGGTGCTTGAGCCACTCGAGCCTGCTGTGCCGCTCTGGGCGAAGCTCATCGACGCCGTCAGGGCAACAGCAAACAGCATTGTCAGAAGTGTCTTCACGTGTCCTCTCCTTTAGGGGGTGTTAGAGATGAAACCCGTACCAACATCAATATTGTAGTGAAAATCAGGCGGTTCAGAGCAGCGCGACGCTTCTTGGCACGTCGTGCCGCCTGCCGTCTAAGGTCCTGCGCTACCATGCCGTAGGACGATGAGCAGCTCCGAACAAATCTCCGCCGCTGCATCCGCAATTGAATTTCGCGGCGCGAGCTACTTCATTGGTGACCAGCCGCTGCTGCGGGACGTTTCACTCTCGGTGCTGCCTGGCGAAACGCTAGTGCTGTTGGGTCGCAGTGGCGCGGGAAAAACCATGGCGCTCAAACTCATCAACCGCTTGCTCACGCCGACCTACGGCCAGGTGATCGTCAAGGGCCGCAGCACGTTGGACTGGGAGCCGATCGCGCTTCGCCGGTCGATCGGCTGGGTCATCCAGGAATCCGGTTTGTTCCCCCACTGGACAGTCGAGCGCAACATCGCCACCGTCCCCCGCCTGGCCTCTTGGCCGGCGGAGCGCATTCGCTCGCGGGTGGACGAACTTCTGCAGCTCGTGGCCCTCGAACCTTCTTTGCGCAAACGATATCCTCACGAGCTCTCCGGAGGACAACGGCAGCGCGTCGGTGTGGCCCGCGGCCTGGCTGCCGATCCCGAGATTGTCCTCATGGACGAACCATTCGGAGCGCTCGATCCGATTACCCGCGCCGAGCTTCAGCGCCAGTTCCTTGCCTTGCAGGCGCGGCTCAAGAAGACGATTGTGATGGTCACCCACGACGTTCGCGAGGCGCTGCTTCTGGGAACGCGAATTGCGCTGTTCGAGGGCGGCGCGCTGCTCGATGTGTTTCCAAAAGAGGAATTTGCCCGCTCCAGGGATCCGCGAGTGCGGCCGTATCTCGATTCGCTCATGGAGTCCTCGCCCGCCTGACATGCTCGACTTCCTCT
>JAFAUE010000159.1 GCA_019243475.1 Acidobacteriota bacterium
GATCCTGTACCTCTCGGTAACACCGCGCGAGCCGAATCGGTACCTGCGCATTGGACTGCGCTGGGTGGGATCTCTCGCTCTTCTTCCCTGCGTGGGAGCAGTGATGTTTACTGGCGACGCTTGGTGGCGTTATCAGTCCAAGCCGCCTGCCGGGCTGATGCTGCTCGGTTATGCGGCTGCCTATCTTCCGGTCCTAGCACTGGCCTATATGTCGCGGAAGGCGCGCGCGATTCCCATTTTTGTATCTGCATTCTGGATAGCTGTCCTCGGCCTGGTAACCCGTTATCAGAGCGCGGAGCATAATCCCGCTGTCTATCTGTGGGTTGCCCTCGGCGCGTGCGCTTTCTGCTACTGGGGCATGCGGGACCACAGCAAATCGTTGATCAACTGGGGATGCGCGATGTTTGCGCTCGACGTCGTCACCTTTTACTTCTCCGACGTTCTCGACAAGCTTGGCCGTTCCATGGGACTGATCTTGCTCGGCGCGATCTTTCTCGCGGGCGGCTGGGTCCTCAACCGGCTTCGCAGCGACATGATCGCACGGGCCGCAGCCGGAGGTGCGCAATGAACAGCTTCACGAAAAGCCTGGTAGTCGCAGCATTGCAGGTTGCAATCGTCCTCAGTCTCGGCGGCAAGCTAATGTATGACCGCGCGCACCGGCCGCGTGTGTGGGTTCGGACTGGCTCCATCGATCCCGACCTTCCCATCCGCGGCCGGTACATGACGCTGAACCTGCAAGTGCATGCGGAAGGATTCAAGCCTCCGGCCAATGGCAAGAACGACGCGAACTGGTACAACTGGCAATCCGTCGACTTGACGGTTGAAAACGGCGATCTGGTCGCACGCCCCGCCGCGCAACAGAGTGAACTGAGTCTGGCCACGTGGGGCACACGGCCGAACCAGACGGCCTCCGACCTGTTTTTCTTGTGGCCGAGCGTCGCTTTCTTCCTGCCGGAACACGCCGAAGTCCCGCGGCTGAAAACGGGCGATGAGCTGTGGGCGGAAGTAACAATCCCGCGTAAAGGTCCACCACGCCCGATTCAATTGGCAATGAAACACGAGGGGCAGTGGATTCCGCTGACCTACCGCTAAGTGGTCATGCCCGTAACGTCTCGAGCTGAGCAGCGTGTTCGCGACACTGCTCTCGCTCGGGACAATGCTGGTCTCCCGGTTCCATGATTAGCGGAGCCTAGGAACTAGCGCACCCGTCGTGCGGCTGTATTCGTCATACTGATGGCCGAAGGTCTTGCGCATAAATCGCTCCTCAATCCTCGTCTTCAACCAGAAGCCGAACCAGAGAATGGGCACTGCCAGCAGACCACGAACCTGCCCACGGACAATACCGGTGCCGAGCGTCGCGAGCAGCAATCCAGAGTAAATAGGATGGCGCACCAACGCGTAGGGCCCGGTGCGAATGAGCTCGTGGTCCACCTTCACCGTAACCGTTCCGCTCCAGTTTTCTCCTATGTAAATCCTTGCCCAGATGGCAAACCCGATGCCAACGGCGGTTAGTCCGACTCCAAGCGCATTCATCGACGCGCTTCTGGGCAATACCTTCAAGTACAGCCATTGATAGGGAACTCGAGCACCGAACAGAAGAAAAAAAGCAATGATCGTCGGAATGCTGTAAAGGAGACGAGAGACACCGCTCTCGCGCTCTTGCGTCTGCTTTCGCCGGAAGGCAAAGACCAGCCACAGAACGGCCAGAAGCGTCCATAGCCAGCGGCAGAGTTGGATGGCCGACATAAGGAGCTGCAGAAGTGTACGCCAGCGAAGCGGCGCGGGTTCCTTTCGTGTAAGGGAAGGAGGGTCCAAAGAGTGGCAACGCCTGTGCCCGCTTTCACAATGCGGTACCATGCTTGCGCCCCATTTCAAGGAGAAACGACTGTGCGCGTTTTTCGACTCGCAATTTTGACGCTCGTCACGTCCCTGCTGTGTGTTTCCGCGTTCGGGAAGGATCAATCAAACGATCCGCGAATCGCTAAGGCTTACCGCTTTGAGCGGGGCGGATGGACCTACGTCCATCTTGAAGGATCGCCACGCGATATCGGCTATCAGCACGGATATCTCCTTCAGCCGGAGATCGAAGACGCATTTCAAGTAGTCAAGCTGCTCGACACGCATTCGAGCAAGCGCGATTGGAACTTCTTTCATACAACAGCGCGGGACGTTCTCTGGCCGCACATCGAACCTGAATATCGGGAAGAGCTGCAAGGCATCGCCGAGGGGCTGAAGGCTCGCGGGGGAAGCCTCGATCTCTATGACGTAGTAGCGCTGAATGCCTTTGAAGAAGTGGCCGATTATTACCTTCCTTGGCTGAATGCTCAGAAGACGCGGTCCGCGCTGCATGCCAAGCCGCCGGGCCATTGCAGCGCGTTTATCGCAACCGGGAGCTATACCAAAGACGGCAAGATCGTCATCGCGCACAACAACTGGACGAGCTATATGGACGGCGAACGCTGGGTGATGATGTTCGATATCGTTCCCGAACACGGAAATCGCGTGCTCATGGACGGCTTCCCGGGAGTGATCACGTCGGATGACGACTTTGGCATAAACTCCGCGGGCCTGATGGTTACCGAGACCACCATCACGCAGTTCAACGGCTTCGATCCCAAGGCGATTCCGGAATTTGTACGCTCGCGCAAAGCGCTGCAGTACGCAGATTCTATCGACGACTACGCGCGTATCATCGAGCAAGGGAACAACGGCGGTTACGCCAACGACTGGCTCATCGGCGACCGCAAAACCAACGAGATCGCGTACCTCGAGCTGGGGCTGAAACACACTCCGCTTTGGCGCAGCAAAGATGGATACTTCGTTAGCTCGAACTTCGCCCAGGATCCTGCGGTTCTCAAAGAGGAAACTGACTTTGATTCCAAGGACCGAACAACTTCGCCCAACGCGCGGCACGTCCGCTGGGAAGAGTTGATGAAGGAGAACAAAGGACGGATCGACGTCGAGATGGCGGAGCAGTTCCTGAGCGATCATTTCGACAGCGTGGACAAAGCCAGTCATGCGGACGAACGCACTCTGTGCGGCCACACCGACGTCTCGCCACGGGGCATCGCGGTATGGGGACGGGGGCCGTACGATCCAGAAGGGGCGGTGCAGGGCAAAGCCACAGACAGCGCCATGACAGGACGAATGGAGGTGGTCGCA
>JAFAUE010000035.1 GCA_019243475.1 Acidobacteriota bacterium
TGGATTACGTCACAGTCGATGTAGATGGTTCGTTCACCAAGCGCGGTCAAATCGCAGACTGAACGCAGCGAACGTCCAATGAGACGCTGGATCTCGTGTGTTCTTCCACCAACCCGCCCGCGGCTGGATTCCCGCGCCGTGCGCGTAAGAGTGGATCGCGGCAGCATGCCGTATTCACTCGTGATCCAACCCTTGCCGCTATTGCGCAGAAATCCGGGCACCGTCTCCTCGATGGAAGCGGTACAGATCACGCGCGTGTGGCCAACCTCAATCAACGCCGAACCTTCCGCCATGAGGATGTAGTCCGGGGTAATGCGAACCGGCCGCATCTGCTCGGCTGTGCGATTGTCGCTGCGATAGGACATTTTACGATTTTATGTCACACGCCTGGAGTGGCTCTCGGAGGCATCGGCTTGACACAGTCATAGTTGGAGAGTAAAAGGCTGTTCAATCCTTCGGTAATGAGTATCATTTTGGTCCTTTAGTTGATTGAAATAGGAGAAGTCACAATGAGTCTCGATCGCCGGGACCTCCTTCGGCTGGGAGCGAGTGGAATCGCGGGCGCCCTTATTGGCGGTCCCGCTTTGGGTCAGCAGGCAAATGAACGACCAAAGAGTGCCGCAGCCAGCACTGAGTTTGGGGGCGGAACCGGCACACTCTTTGTAAGACTGAAGCTCCCAGAAGCGAAGCCGGCCGGGACGTTGGAATTGCACCTGGAGGACTTTGTACGCGGCCACACCTACACACTAGTCGCAACCGGTACATATACTCCAGATCGAGGGCCAATCATCAAGATGTATCGCGCGTATTTCTCAGCGGAGAACGAGCAGGAAGTTTACATGCGGCTCGCCGACGACGATCATTGGACGTCGTTGGCTTTCGCACCAACGGAAGATCCGCAGATTCGTTCTTTAACTGTATGGAACGATAAGAAGACACCGGAAAGCTTTCGCATCGACAAAGGCAAGTTCAGCCCCACAGCTTCGGTAACTGACTATGTCTTGGACAACCGCGGCGCCAGCCTTGATTTGAAGGGCAATCGGAAGCCGGTTGAATCGAAGATTGAGCCTATCGAAAACGCAATGCAGAACAACACGGAGTACTTGGCGTTCACACGCGGAAAAAACTTACCTTATCAACATGCGCGTCTGATGGGCTTCGATTGCCCATTCGCGATTCTCACCGTGCCTGGCGGCTGGCCATACGTGTTTCGCTGGAACGATAGCGTTTGATGGCTAGCTTGCGAGTCCGGCCTGTCGCAAGAGCGCTTTAAACTCAGTGTTGGCGCGAACGCTACTAAAGAATGGCGCCACTTTCAGCTGGCTGATTCCGGCAGCCCGCTCCTGCACGGCATTCCGCAGGAGTTCAAGAACTTCGCGTTCATTTCCAAGACCGGCTTGCACAACGGCCAGGGAATAGGAAGAAGCAGATCCATGCTGGCGTGAAGCTTCCAGGCTTCGAAGAACGTCCCTAGCTGCGCGCTTGTTGCCAGAAATTCCATAGGTATATCCCAGATCCGCAACATACTCGGGTGAACCCGGTGAAAGCTGCTCCGCGTTCTGGAACTCTGAAATGGCTTGATCGTAGTGCTGTTGCGCGAGGTAGATGCAGCCCAGCGTCCGATGCGCGCGGGTGCTGGAGGAATCAATCTGCAGTGCCCGTTGAGCATAATCGAGAGCTTCGCCGTATTGCCCAGCTAAGTAAAGGATGAAGCTTAGATTGGAGCTGGCGAAGCTCGATTTAGGATCAACCTTTTCGGCAGCACGCGCCTGGAGAATTGCTTCGGGAAACCTTGCAGTTTCAGCGAGCAGATTTGAGTACCAGGAATGAATGACTCCCAACCCTGGATTCAATTGCATCGCCTTCTTATATTCATCTTCTGCGCCTGCCCAATCCCAATCGGCATCTTCTTTGAGCTTGGCGAGTGAGGCGTGACCCTCGGCCAACGACGGGTCGAGCTGCACGGCTCTTGTAGCTGCAAACCGCGCTTTCTCGAAGGCAGTTTTGGACGGAGTGCCGGCAAACTCGGGCAGCGAGTGATAGGCGTCGGCAAGCGCAGCATAAGCGGCAGCATTTCGTGAATCCAAAGCGACCGCCTTCTCCAGATAGTCGATGCTGCGAATGGATCCTTCTCTGGTTCGTTGATTCCAGTAATAGAGACCAAGCAAGTAGTTCTCATGGGCCTCAGGGTTTACCTGTCTGGGTCTCGAAAGACTGCGCAGCTCCTCGGCAGTAAGCTTGATCTTTACTTCATCAGCGATTGCGCGCGCCACCGACTCCTGCAGACTGAGCACGTCGCTGATCTCTTGCTCATAACTCTTGGCCCAAAGATGGCGGTCTCCCTGCGCCTGAATGAGCTGGGCATTGATGCGTACCTTATGTTGAGAACGTTGCACGGAGCCCTCTACAACTGCATCTACGCCGAGTTCGCGAGCGATTGCAGGAAGGGATTTTTTCGAATTCTTGTAGGTCATCACCGACGTCCGGGAAATCACGCGCAATGCGCTGATCTGCGCGAGGTCGGTGATAAGTTCCTCGGTCATGCCGTCCGCGAAGTATTCCTGTTTGGGGTCACCCGAGAAGTTTTCTAGAGGCAAGACTGCGATTGACTGAATTGTCTGGACGGGCGTCGGTGCCGGCGAATTCAAGAGCCTTCTTCCGCCGACCAGCCCCAAGACAAGAACAGTGAGTGCAACAACCGCAATTCCGATCCCTCGCCAGATCTTACGGGGCGTAGCTACCTGCGGCAGAAGGACGGTAGATCCCGGCTGGTATAAGCGCAGCAGGCTGGTGCTCAACTCAACCGCAGACTGGGGCCGTTTCGCGGGGTCTTTTTCCAGACAACGCAAGATGACTTCTTCGGCTGCTTGCGAAAGCGCGGGATTAAGTTGACGTGGGCTGTTTGGAGGCTCTTGCGTAATTCTTTGGATCACTTGCACCGGGTCTTTGCCATCGAAGGCTCTTTGGCCGGTTACCGCCTCATAAAGGACTGCGCCGGCGGCATAGATGTCACTTAAGACAGAAGCGCCTTTTCCGCGGAGCTGTTCGGGAGCCTGATACGGTAAAGTGCCCGCATGAGGCAGATCAAGAACCGACTGGGTAGTGGCGACGCTCGTCGGGTGACTAAATTGGGCTAAGCCAAAATCCAATATCTTCAGGCGGCCGTCGGGCGTGAGCTGAAGATTGCCTGGCTTCAGGTCGCGATGCAGGACTCCCGCGCCATGCGCGCAGGCTAGTCCCTCCGCTAATTGGATACCAAGCCGTACCAGTTCCCGCTCCGGCAATGGACCAGACGCCAGCCGTGCGCTCAGAGTTTGCCCGGGTATGTATTCGGCAACGAGAAAGTCAATCCCATCCTGGGAATCGAAGTCATAGATAGTGGCGATATTGGGATGATTGAGCTTGGCTAAAAGCCGCGCTTCATGATGAAACCGCTTTCTGGAAACTTCATCGTGAATCGCGCCTTGCAGAATTTTGAGGGCGACGTCGCGACCCAGACGAAGATCGTGCGCACGAAATACCACGCCCATTCCGCCCTGGCCCAGGCGCTCTACAATTCGGTAATGTCCTAGCACGCCACCGGCGCCGACCATGGCCCCTGCCATGCGGCGAATCTTAGGTTGAGGTTACTGGTAAGTCAATGCTGAATGAGAAATCAGAGGAGGCCGGCCGACGCAGCGGGATGAAAGCTCCTTCCAGGAGTGCCCCCCTGCAGCTCGAGATCGTGAAGCGCGCCGATGGGGCCGGCCTGCTTCGCTGCAACCGGTCTGACGGCTCCGTAACCTGGCAGAAGCAATCTCGGCATGCCGCTCATTTTTCCTTGCACGACCTCACGCATTATTCCGTGGAAACATCTTTGGGCTATCGTCACGCTTTTTTCGGACTCATCGCTGAAGGCTGGGAGATTGAGGACACCACCGGCAAAGGTTCGCGCGGCGCGCTTCCTCCCGAAGCGTTAGAAGTCGAAAGAATCGTCGGGCTTTTTGATGCCGAGCGCTCCGGTGGTCAGATGTGGACTGTTGAGGAGTTCAATGAGCAGTCGCCACGCCGGCTCAGCGCAGCAGAAATTCAACGCGTCAAGGCAATGCGGGCAGAGCTCTTCGAGCGGTGGTCGAGAGTGCAGCCAGGCGAGGCGCTGAAGTTGATGTTCGAGCCGGAACCCAGAACGGTTCAACGATAAAAAAATCGCGGCTCCGCGAACGGAACCGCGATTTCTGATCTGACCGAAAGCTTAGAAAGTGAACTTCGCTTCCAGCCGCATGGTGCGGGCGCCTACGCGCGCGTAGTGCGGATTCCCGAAATAGGCCGCTGTCGGATTCGAGGGATCCTGCACGTCGAGCACGTTCATATCGAGCCCATTGGACTCATTTGCGTGGTTGAGGACGTTGAACGCGTCAGCGCGCAACTGGAACGCGCTCTGCTCACCGGTGTGCGGTACGTGGAAGCTACGAACTACGCTCGTGTTCCAGGTGACGATTCCCGGTTCGTAGTAGCTGTTGCGCTGCACGCTGCCGATTCCCGGCTGAACCAGCCAGTGGACTTGTGAAGCCGTTGTAGGCGCGCCGCTGAAGGCGTCATACAGTACGCCTGGTGTGAACCCGCCGCCCAGGAACGCGCCATCAATCGCCGCCGTGCCAATTGGAGCGCTGGCGCTGCCAAGGTTCGGACGTCCATTGAAGGGGTTGCCGTCGCCGTTCGTATCGATACCGCCCACGAACGGAGTGTTGGGCAGACCGCTTTGCAGCGACGCCACGCTCGACCACTGCCATCCACGCGTGAGATACGCCAGTTTGTCGAGCATCTCGTTCGATGATCGGAAGCCCGGCACTTCGTACACGTACGCAATGGCGAAGCGATGGTTCGGGTTATAGGACGAGAGACCATATTCGCCGCTTCGAGCGGTCGCAGCATTGAGCTGGTCCTGCGGATACGGACTGCCGCCGGTCGTCAGATAGACTTCCGAAGCATTATCCAACGCGCGGCTGAACGTATAACTTCCGCGCACCATCAGGCTACGGGCGAAACGCCGCTCCAACTTCACTTGCAGCGCGTTGTAGTTCGACGACGCGCTGTTGTCGCGATACGCAATCGATCCGCGATTCGGATCGAGCCGCGGCGAGACACCGGCAACATATCCGTTGCTATCCATCACCAATCCACCGAAGGGATTGAGCTGGTTGGTCGCGAACAGGTGCTGACCGTAAGCGCCGACGTAAGCGATTGTCGCCAGCATATTTGCCGGCAACTCACGCTCGATGTCGAGGTTGTACTGATGAACCAGCGGGCTCACCAAATTATTGGAAACAGATGCCACCGATGAACGCGGATTCAGCACAACCGGAATGCTGCTTAGCTGTCCAGAGAGGCCGGAGAGTCCGCGTCCGCCGCTGGTGGCCTGCACCAGACCGGCAACCGCGTTCGGCGCGGCCGAAGCTGTATTGTCGAGCACGTTGGTAAAGAATGCGTCGTAGAAGATACCGTATCCGCCGCGGAGAACCGTCTTGTTTCCGCCGAGGAACGCCGGGCTATACGCAAATCCCACGCGCGGAGCCAGGTTGTTGCGGTCTTCCTGAACACGAGTTACAGAGAAGTTTGTCGAAGTGAGTTCGCTGGCCGGATCGATCGCAGGATAAGGCAGCACGTTCTCCGGATTGTTGGAATACTCGTAGCGCATTCCCAATTCGAGAGTCAGATTGCTGCGAACCTTCCACGTATCCTGAAGATAGTAAGCCTGCTGGAACACTTTGGGCTGCACCACGGCACTGCCGAAGGTCAGCGATGCCGCGCCGCTGGCGCCTGAGAAGTCGTCCAGGAAGTTGCCGAGTCCGGTAAATCCGCCGCCGGAGGTATAGCTCAGTACTCCGCGGGTATTGATCGCCATTGTGTCTTTCACGTCAAGCCGGGCGAGATCGGTTCCGAGCTTCACCGTGTGACTTCCGCGGGTCCAGGTGACTGCATCCTGGAATTGATAGGTCTGGTGCTCGCGTCCCTGGGGCAGATGCGTGTTCAGTCCCAGAGCGGGAAACAGCGGATTGATTCCCGAGATGGAAACATTGGGCGTCAGCAGCAGAGGATTATTCTGGTCCTGAGCGGTTGGCGCGAAGGCGAAGGCAAAGTGCCCCCACGATCCGCGCAGCTCATTCACGACGCTCGCATTGAACGTGTGCGTCCAGGTTGCGCCGAGCGACTCTGACGGACCGCCTTGCTGGCTGTCAAAACCAGGCAGCGAGCCGGGATTGTTGACGAAGTCCGGGCTGATGAACTGGTAATCGTGAACATAATGCATCGACAGGACATCTGACGGCGAAGCCAGATAATCCAGACGAGTTGTGTACTGCGTGTCCGGACTCTGTACCGGGACTACGCGCACGCTGGTTTGAGCAAAGTGAATGCAAGTACCGGCATTGCCGACTTGTGTGAACACGCAAGTTCCCGTTCCGGGAGCCTGCAGACCGCTGAAGTACTTGGTCAATGCGGTCGCATTGGCACTGCCATAGGTGTTCAGATCGACGATACCCTGCGCAGTCGGCGCATAGAACGGAAGGCTGGTGCCGTTGCCGTAGAACCGCTGCCACTCAGGGCTAAAGAAGAAGAAAAGCTTGTTCTTCACGATCGGACCGCCGAAGGTGAAGCCGTAGTTATGCGTGTTGGAGCGAACCTGCGTCGGCGTGACTCCCGGCGTAAGGCCGTTCGAGGCATCAATCGCGTTCAAACCGGAGCCGGTGTAGTACTCCCACACATCTCCGTGATACTGATTGGTGCCGCCGCGCGTGATCACGTTCGTGACCGAAGCGCCGCCGCGTCCGAATTCAGCGGCATAAGCGTTGGTCAGCACGGAAACTTCTTCAATCGCGTTCACATTGATCGGCTGCAGACCCTGGCCTTCGACGTAGTTGTCGTTGTTGTCCTGGCCGTCGATCAGAAAATTGTTCGAGCGCGGACGCTGTCCGTTCACGGAAAACTGCACGCCGTTGGACAAGCCGCGCGTCGCCGGATCGCTAACTCCGGGTTCGGTAAGCGCAAGCTCGATCGGATTCTGGCTCGCGACTGGCAGCTGTTTGATTTCCACGCTCCCGATCGTGTGCGCGAGTTCGCCGTTTTCTGTTTCCACGGCGTTATTGCGCGCGGCGACTTCCACCGTCTCCTGACGCGCGCTGATAGGCAAACGAACGTCCGCGGCTGTAATCACCGAGCCGGAAACTTCGCGGTCTTTCACGACCATCGTCTGAAAGTTTTCCGCGCTCACGGTGATCTCGTAATGTCCGGGATTTACTGCTTCTACGCGATAAGCGCCGGTCGGGCCGGTATGCACCTGGCGCGACTCGCCGGTTTCGAGGCTCTTCACCGACACGGCTGCATTGGGGATCACGGCGCCCGTTGGATCGGTCACCGTCCCAGCGATGATGCCCTTGCTGGTTTGTCCGACCACGGTCGCCACCATAACGGCCGGCACAAGCACGGCCAAAGACCAATTGCGAAAACTAAACATTGCTTCTCCTGACTGGTGGGGTATTTGAATAAAAAAGGTCTTCTTCAGGCCAGACGCCAATGCCGGAATCGGCAGGGGGATAGACGGTCCGTGTCCTGGTGATTTTGCTTTGCTGTGTAACTGTTGCTAGTTGACTAGATGACTTAAGTAGTTGTCAGCCCTGTTTCATCCCAGCATAGGTACTTAGGTAATGAGGACACACCGCCGAGACTCTATTTGAGTTACGAGTCGCACTCAGCCAGGGATAAGCAACACGCGAGCGGAATCCGACACCGATGATCCCGCGCATTTTTTTGGCGACATGCTTCAGGAGACCGGCCGCCCCCGGCCGGATTTTGTTTTTTTTTTTGACTCGGCCATGCCCATGGCTGCGCTCAGGGCAAATTCCCTGCGCAGGGAATTTGGCAGGGAATTTTTTCCCGCAGAAAAAAAATCCTTTCTGGAACCCGCGTAAACAGCGGGTTTGATCGAGGGACCAGGGAATTGGCAGGGAACTAGCAGGGAAATCTCTCTTTGAGACACGCCCTCCTTCAGCACTTCCTGCAAAGCGGACAGACAGTGAGGTCTTGTTGTTGTCACAGCATTTGTGCTAGCACAAGGGTCAGGTAGCTACTGGCCGCTGGCTTTTGATGTAGGAGACCGGGCGCCCCCGCCCGGGTGTTGCTGTTAGCTGTTAACTGCGGGCTGCTAGCTGCTGGATCGCGCCCCCGCGCGAAGCGGGGATCAACTCACCGGCGATGTTTCCCTCATTCGCTGGACCGGTGGCGCGCGGCGTAGGCTGCCACTTTTTCGCGATTGCCGCATAGGCGCATGCTGCACCAGCGACGGATGCCGATCTTGCTGGTGTCGTGAAAATGCAGCACGCAGTTTGCGCACCGGCGCACGCGTGATGCATTCACCTGGGAGAACAGTTTTGCCGCCGCATCGGCTAGCGGGGCGAACAGGCTGTCTGGTTCCTGCAATGGGAACCACCGCTCGGCGACCAGCCGGCCCGAATTCGGTCCTACTTTCGTTAACATCGGATGTTGCGACATCAGGTCATTCAGTTCGCGGAGGGTCTTCGCGCGCACACGGCCTCCTCTTTCCCATGCGCGCACGTCCGTTCGTAGTTCTTCACGGAGCTCCCGCATCGCCTTTATCGTCCTGGCCGCTTCGCTGGATTCCGCCCACTTACGCTCGAAGGCCAGCGCTTCCCGCCTCTCAATCAGGCCGGCGGCGCGAAACCAGCGCATCAGCGCACTCCAGTCAGGGAGAAGTTCCTGCGGTTGGCGGTCGATCTCCGGGCGGGTGTTGATGAAGTCCAGACACACGTTTTTTCCGACAAAAAGAAAGCCATCCCGCCAATCGGTCTCGGATGCCTTCGATTGCGCCGTTGATTTCTTCATCTGCGGTTGCGTCCCATGCGATTATCGGTCAACAAAATAATTATACACCGTTAATGAATCATTTTAACGGTTAGCTACATCGGATGTCGATATGAGGATGGCTGAGAGCTTACGACTTCCTGCTCAGCCCGGAAAGGAACACGTCTTATGATCCGATACCAATATGCTGCGGTGGACGGCATTCGAATCTTCTATCGCGAGGCCGGCAACAAGAATGCTCCGCCTATTTTGCTGCTGCACGGTTTTCCCACCTCTTCTCACATGTTTCGCAATCTCATTCCCGCGTTGGCGGACGACTATCGCGTGATCGCCCCCGACTTGCCCGGCTTTGGCTTTTCCGATGCTCCGGAGCGTTCGAGCTTCTCCTACACCTTTGAGAACATCGCCAGGCTCATCGGCAAATTTACGGAGGCGATTGGGCTGGACACGTTTGCCTTGTACATCTTCGATTACGGCGCGCCGGTCGGTCTGCGGCTTGCCTTGTCGCATCCTGAGCGCGTGACCGCGATTGTTTCCCAGAATGGGAACGCGTACGAGGAAGGACTGAGCGAGGGATGGAATCCTATTCAGCGCTATTGGAAGCAGCCAACGCCGGAGAATCGCGCTGCCCTGCGCGAATTCCTCAAACCCGAGGCGACGAAGTGGCAGTACGTGCATGGCGTGCCGGACGAGCGGTTGGTCGCGCCCGAGGCTTACGCGCTGGACTCTGCGCTGCTCGCACGCGCGGGCAACGATGAAATTCAGCTCGATCTTTTCCTGGATTACGCAAGCAATGTGCGGCTGTATCCGAAATTCCAGGAGTACTTCCGCACAAAGCGTCCGCCGCTGCTGGCCGTGTGGGGAGACAAGGACCCGTTTTTTCTGCCTCCGGGCGCCGAGGCGTTCAAACGCGACAATCCAAATGCCGAGGTGTATCTCTTCGATACCGGCCACTTCGCGTTGGAGACCCATCACGCGGAAATCGCGGCCCGCATTCGCAAATTTCTGAGCAGCAAGTTGAGAGTGCACGCCGTCGCGGGGTGATCGCCTGCACGATCAACCTCCAAGGCGGACCGGATCGGTCCGCCTGTCCACGCCGAGATCGTTCGCCGGAGGGCGCCAGCAGCGAGTAGCCAGCAGCTATATCCCATGGAACCGAAGCACGAGTACTTCCGTATCTGCATTCGACGTGGCATGATTTTCTGCGGAGGGAACTTGTGAAGAAGAAATTCGGTTTTGCGGTGGCCGTATTGATGGCGATTCCCGGTGCGGGATTCGCGCAGGACAAAGCAGGCGCTCAGGCGGCGCCAGGAAACCCAATTACCGTCAGCGAAAAAGGTTTGTACTCGTTCGTAAGCGGCGCCGTGGTGGGTGCGGCGCAGAAGATGCCGGAAGAAAACTATTCGTTCAAGCCGACTCCGGACGTCCGAAGCTTTGGGCAGCTGGTTGGGCACGCCGCCGACGCCAATTACATGTTCTGCTCGTTGGCCTCGGGTGAACCCAATCCAACGACGGGAATTGAAAAAAGCAAGACGACGAAGGCCGATCTGGTTGCCGCCGTCAAGGACGCTGTCGCTTACTGCAACAAGGTATTCGACGGCATGACGGACACAAAGGGCAGCGAGATGACCAAGTTCAGGAACTTCAACATGGCCAGGCTCACGATCTTGTCGCTCAATTCGGCACACACCGACGAGCACTACGGGAACATGGTCACCTATCTACGCCTCAAGGGAATCGTCCCGCCGACAAGCGAAAACCAAGGGCCGCCGCGGGCGCAGGGAACGAAGTAGGTTAGAACGGAGAGCTTACAGGACCACGCAGAACGTTGAGCTCACCCTTCACCGGTGGGCTCAACGTTCTGCACGCTCCGGAGCTGGATCACCTGACCAGCTGCAGCCAGGCCCGAAGCTTTTGGTCTAAGAGCTCGCGATCGACAGCCTGTAGGGTGCCGATTGTCTTCAGGACCAGCTTCTCTTCGACTGTAGCAAGCTGTGCTTTGACTCCCGACGGAACATTCAAGCCTGCAGCCTGCCACTGTTGAAGGGCAAAATCAGTGTTGGCGAGAACGGAAGAAATGGGAACCAGAAACAAGTCTGAGTCTTTCTGGCCGATAACGATTGCAGGGCGGACTTTGCGGCTGGTCAAGTCCGTAAATGGAATGGGCAGCAGAACGACGTCATTTCTCAAGCAGGTCATTAAAAACGTCGTCGCTCGAATTCTCCCAGACGCGCTTCAAGGATTCCTCGGAAACCCTGAGCCACGCTTCGCGCTCCAAGTCCGAGTCGATGGTTACGCGCACACGAGCATGTTCAGGCAACGGTAGTGGCTGCTGAAGAACCAGCTTGCCGTCCTCATACACAGCATCCACGGTCGTGATCACCGCTGAAGCATAGCACAGCCGCTATCGATCGAACCTCGTTTCCTAACGCCCACTTTTGGCTTTGGCAACCATGTCGCGGACGTCGTTCAGCAGCGCCTGCGAGTCGAAGACGACGCCTGCCTTGATTGTGTACTTCACGCATTGTTCATGCTGCGCTTTGCGATCGGTGCTTACGCGGGTGACGCCGTTCCCGTAGAACACTTTCATGTCCGCCAGCGGGTTCTCCGATAGCACGACCATGTCGGCGAGATATCCCGGACGAAGCACACCCAGCTGCGCATTGCGCACCACCTTCGCGCCGTTCTCCGTCGCAGAATGGATGGTTTCGAGCGGCGAAAAGCCGGCTTCTTCGAGCAGCTCCAATTCCCGAATCGTGCCAAATCCCCACAGCTCGAAGAGAAAGCCGGTATCCGACCCGACTGAGACGATTCCGCCGCGGTTCTTGTAATCGTTCACGAACTCCATCCAGCGGCGATAGGCCTGCGCCCAGTCGGCTTCCTTGTTCGATGTCCACTCGTAGAAGTACGAAGCGTGGTGTGCCGGATTGGGACGGAACGAATCCATCACCACAGGCAGCGTGTAATCGTTGTGCCAGGGAAGGTTCTCCGCGCGCTCGAGATCGCGGTTCGCCTCGTAAATGTCGAAGGTCGGGTCCATGATGAAGCCGTTCTTGTGCATGGAATCGAGCAGAGAGTCGATGACCTCGCCATGCAGCCGTTCGACGTCGGCCTGCAGCCACGCTCTTCCCGTTTCGAGAAACCGGTCGGGCTCGCTTGAATAGTTGTAAGCCGGGGGAAGCTCCTGAATGGTGTGCGTGGTAAACGACGACTCGGGATAACCGTAGTGATGTTCGATGGTCGAAGCGCCGTCGGCCGCGACACGCACGGCGTTCATCGGATACACGCCGTCCTGGGCGATGTGCACGGCCACGCCCATGTTGTTGGTGCGGGCTTCGTCGGCAATCGCCTTGAAGACGTCCGGCCACAGCCCCGGCTTGCCGATGATCTTGATTCCATCCACGCCGAGCGCATGCCATTCGCGCACAATCTCCCGCGCACCGGCGGGCGAACTGAAGCGCGGATCCTTGCCGCGTCCCCAGAATGGATACACATAAATGCGCGGGGCGACAATCTGGTTGGCGTCGCTGCGCCGCTTCTCGGCCATCATCCCCGCGGGATCGTCATTCCCGATATTGAACACACGGATCGTGGTCACACCGTGTCCGAGCAGCAGCTTGTAGATGTACTCGGCGGGCACGTCCTTGTTGGCGTTTACGTGGATGTGGCAGTCGATCAGCCCCGGAACCACGTACATCCCGGTGCCATCGATC
This sequence comes from Acidobacteriota bacterium, assembly GCA_019243475.1. Taxonomy (GTDB): domain Bacteria; phylum Acidobacteriota; class Terriglobia; order Terriglobales; family Acidobacteriaceae; genus Gp1-AA112. The sequence continues at coordinate 12,567 of JAFAUE010000035.1, forward strand.
TCGCGATCGATTTTTGCCGCTGCGGAATTTTGATTGTCGCGCTGCCGCGATATGGCGTCGACCGGAGTGATTTGGTCGATCCGGTCATTCTTTACCAGGATGTTCACCGGACCGAAGGCCGGCGCACCCGAGCCGTCGATGACGGTAACGTTGCGAATCAGCAGCGTGGAATAAGGGCCGGAGTGCTCCGGCGCAGCAGCCTGTGCGCGCGCATAATCGGAAATCGTGAGACATACCAGCAACAACGGGAAAGCTGCGAGCAAACGCAGTCGAGTCATAGTCCTCCGCGAGATCAAGACAGATAAAGCACGGAAGACGATATCAAAAAGCGATACTCAGCTGTCAGCGCTCGGCACTCAGCAAAGCTGTCTTTCTGGAAGCTAACGTCTCAGGGCGTGACGCTGCTGGTTGGCGCGGCCTGGAGTTTCGAGGTTGTAGCAGCTGCATTTTCCGATGCGGCGTGGCTTGCACGTCCTGAGTTTCCGCCCGACAGAGACAGGTCAATCTCCCGATTTGGAACTCGCAGGTAATAGGAGTTGTCAATGCGTCCCATTCTCATGACCACGCGTCCGAGGTGACGGGGCGCATGCGACGGCTTCGGCAGACTCCAAACGTTCGGCAAGGCCCACGCGCCTGCAGCCAGAATGGCTACCCAGGCAACGACGGAAAGCGCTCGGGCAAATTCGGGAAGATTTCCTTCTACCACATACGTTCCGCCGCACAAGTCGCCGATACGACGACGAAACCTGGAGCAAGTCGCTACCAAAGTGCCAATCAGGTAAAAGCCGACGCCGTCCACTAATCGCATGGCATTGCGAATGGCAGAAGCCGCCAATGCACTGCGCTGCGAATTGTTCACCACTCCGATGCCGATGATGGCTTTGCCCAGCGTGCAGCCAAAGCTTGCTTCGAGCAGGCACAGGTAGAGAAAGGCGATCAGCAAGTTCAAGCTGGCGCTGACTACAACCACTGCAGTCGTGATGCGAAGCTCCGTGCCGGAGACAATCCCCCACTTCGTGAATGCCCAAACATCGATCACGGCGCAAACGATAAGCACCGCAACCCGATCTAGAAGTAGCGCGATCAGGCGGTCTCCCAGCGTCGCTAAGCGGGAGCGCTGCGACGGACTGGACTCGGTCGGCTCAGGTCGAATGGGCACAACGACTCCCGATTCCTCGAGGAGGTGCTGGCCCGGCAGCGCATTGACACCACACCACGCACACCGGCGGGTCTTCGGATCGAGCGTTCTTTGGCAACGCGGACATTCCATAATGGTGCCGCCTCTTCGAAACGCCGTGCTTGGTCCGCGATGCGGACAGATGTCCCTATTCTTTCCTGAGTGCGCCGCAGGCGCGCCGCGAAAGAGAGATAGAGTCGGTACCAAGGTATCGGCCGGGTTTGAACCTTTCTGTCATAACGACACGAAAGGACACTCACGAAAGTACAGTGGGAAAAGCAGCTGGTGAGCCTCTCTGCCGCCGACCCGTCGGGCGTTCCCAAGCCGGGAAAGTATTAATGTCTTTCAATTAAGGATTCTTGGAATGCACGTGCACCAAATATGTTGCTAGGGCTATTTTGGCTGTTTTCCGAATGACTCTAAGTTTCATGGATGGTGCTTCGTGCGAGGTCAGGTGATTTTCCTGCCGCACAAATTGCGATGCCTCGGATAACTGTTCATGAACGAGCGCATCTGACGGTGAAAAGCAAAAGCTGCGAATAGGCCGAATTCTTCACGACTTTGCCGTCGTGCGACACAGCTATGCCCAATTCCCAAAATAGGAAGGATAGATAGTTCCAATGCATAAAAGAAGCACAATTGCGATACTCACAGCCTTATTGATGAGTACAAGTATGGTGTTCGCGCAAGCTGCGGGCTCCGGCAATCCGCACAATCAGGGCTCACTGGCCGTACCGGTCGCCGGCACGTTCGCGCCCTCAACTACTTCTACCGGCGCGCTTAGCTCACTCCCCAGCGGCACGATGACCGGGACTTTCAACGTGAAGTCGTTCGCCGTACAGAACAATGCAACCACGGGCAAGCCGCAGTTGGTTGCGATAGGCAACCTGGTGGCGACGCTTACCAACGCCGCCGGAACGACCGGGGTGGTGCTGAACAATGTAGTAGCGGCAGTGGATCCAACCGGCACGTGTCCGATCCTCACCCTCACCCTTGCGCCCTTGCATCTGGATTTGCTCGGCTTGGTGATTGACATTCCCAATCCGGTCAATCTGAACATCGTTGCGCAATCCGGTCCGGGCAATCTGTTAGGCAATCTGCTTTGCGATGTCACCGGCCTGCTCAATAGCAATGGACCGCTCTCCCAGATCGCAGCCGGCCTCAACCAGATTCTGGCGGGGTTGGGACTCTGAAGTAGAAAGCTGTAAAGCCACGTCGCAGCCAGTCATAAGACGCGTTTTCGGAGCCTCCCGGCTTAATCCTGGGGGCTCCTACTGCGGCCAATTCATTCGCAGAAGTCCCTGATTTCGGCTACCTCAGCCGCATCTTGAACGATTCCTGACCGCACGGATTAATCCCTTCCCTTCCTTACCTACCAACGGTAGACCTTCACAACACCCCTCCACCTATTGCCTTCCCATACGAGTTGTGTCATTCTCTAATTGGATTCCAATAGGAGACCTCATGGGCGAGAAGGAAGTGCGTCAAGGGACGCTGGCGCTGATGGTGCTCAAGACACTCGAGAGCATGGGGACGCTGCACGGGTACGGCATTGCGCGGCGCATCGAGCAGACCAGCGGCGATCTGCTGTCGGTAAATTACGGCACGCTCTATCCCGCGCTGCTGAAACTGGAGCAGGAAGGGTACATCGCCTCGGAGTGGGGAGTGTCGGAGAACAACCGCCGTGCCAAGTATTACCGGCTCACGCGGGCCGGGAAAAGGCAAGTCGAGCGCGAGACACGCGATTGGCAGGAGACGACGGCGATCCTGGCGCGCTTTCTCGCCTCGGAGGAATCGCGATGAACTTCCGTGTGATCCTTGCGCGACTTGGCGGCCTGTTCGATCGCGATCGTCGCGATTCCGAATTGCAGGCCGAGCTTGAGAGTCATGTGCAAATGCACATCGACGACTATGTGCGTTCCGGACTCGCTCCCGAAGAAGCGCGCAGACGTGCGCTGCATAAGCTGGGCGGAGTGGAGAAGGTCACGGAGGCCTATCGCGAGCAGCGCGGACTGCCGTTTCTCGAGACGCTGGCGCAGGACGTACGGTTCGCGTTTCGCGGGATGCGTAAGAATCTGGGATTTACGTCGATCGCCCTCCTGACCCTTGCGCTCGGCATCGGGGCAAACACCGCGCTCTTCTCGGTCGTGAACGGAGTGCTGTTAAATCCGCTGCCTTATCCCGAATCGGGACGCCTAACGATGGTCTACAGCTCCACAAAGACCTTCGAGCATTCGTCGGTCTCTTATCCGAACTTTCTTGACTGGCAGAGACAGAACAATAGTTTCTCTACGATGGCTGCGTTCCGCGACCACAACTGGAATCTGACTGGACAAAGCGAGGCGGAGCGCCTGCACGGCTACATGGTTTCGTCCAGCTTCTTCCCAACCCTAGGAGTTGCTCCGCTGCTTGGCCGCAACATCTCGGCCGATGAAGACCGCGTGGGCGGCGCTCCCGTGCTGATGATTGGATACGGGCTGTGGCAGAGAAAATTCGGAGGCTCGCCCGACGTTTTAGGACGGAGGATGATCCTCAACGGCGAGGCGTACACCATCGTCGGAGTCGTTCCAGCCAATTTTCGCCTATACAGCAGCGACAACGTTCAGATTTACGTGCCTATCGGGCAGTGGAACGATTCGACGTTTCGCAATCGTCGTGTCGGAATGGGAACGCGCGTTGTGGCGCGTCTGAAACCTGGAGTCACGCTGGATCAGGCGCGTGCCGACATGGACAGCGTGGCGCGCAGCCTGGCGACCTTGTATCCGGAATCGAATGCCGGTTCCGGCGTAAGCATCAGCACGCTGAAAAATGACATGGTAGAGGACATCGGGCCGACGCTGCTTGTGCTGCTTGCCGCAGTCGGTTTCGTGCTGCTGATCGCGTGCACCAACGTTGCGAACCTGCTGCTTGCCCGTTCCACGGGACGCAGTCGGGAATTTGCCGTACGCAGCGCGATGGGCGCCAGCCAGTCCCGTCTGGTGCGCCAGCTGCTTACCGAAAGCACGCTGCTCGGACTGATTGGCGGAGGCGTTGGCTTGTTGCTGGCCGCGGAGGGAACGAAGCCTTTGCTTGCCGCGGTACCTCATGCATTGCCGCGTGCGGCTGAGATCGGCGTCGACGGACGCGTGCTGTTGTTCACATTGGGAATGTCCGTCGCGGCGGGGATGCTTTTTGGTTTGGTTAACGCATTAAAAGTCTGGCGTACGAACCTGCAGGAGACGTTGAAAGAAGGCGGCCGCGGATCCTCCGGGACGCGGCAGCGCGCGCAGAATGTATTTGTGGTGGTGGAAATGGCAGTCGCTCTGGTGCTGCTGGTGGGCTCGGGGCTGATGATTCGTAGTTTGGTCATCCTGCTGGGAGTGAATCCGGGCTTCGACACCCATAACGTCCTGAAGTTCAACGTCACCATGCCGCCGAATCTGGGGACCGACCCGGCACACATCCGGGCCGCGCTGCGCCAGTTGCACGACGCAGTAAGGAATACTCCGGGTGTGCAGGCGGCGTCGCTCGAGGGTGATACCTTGCCGATGGATGGAGACTCGGAGCTTCCTTTCTGGCTTGACGGTCAACCAAAGCCTGCTACGGATTCGGAGATGAATTGGGGACTCTTCTATCTGGCGGAGCCGGATTATCGCAAAGCGCTTGGCATTCCGCTGCTGCGCGGACGGTTCTTTACCGATGCGGACACGGAACGCTCGGTGCCGGTGGTGGTGATCGATGAGTTCCTCGCGAACAAGTTTTTCCCAAATGGGGACGCGTTGGGCAAGCGGCTGAATCTGGGGCTTTTTGAAACGCAGCCGGAGATTGTGGGCATTGTCGGACACGTGAAGCACTGGGGCTTGGACACGGATTCGAAATCGAAGATCCAGGCCCAGCTCTATGTCCCCGTCGCTCAGGTGCCGGACCAGTTCATGCCCCTCGTGCGTCAGGGAATGGGCATGGTGTTGCGCTCGGACGTAGAGCCGATGTCTTTGCTGCCGGCGATCCGCCACTCAGTTTCCCAGCTCAGCAAAGAGCAGGTGGTTTATGGCAGCTCTACTCTGGAGCAAGTGGTCTCCGATTCGCTGGCCGACCGCCGTTTTGCCATGGTGCTGCTTGGCGCATTCGCAGGACTTGCTCTCTTACTCTCCAGCATTGGCATCTACGGAGTGATCTCGTATCTGGTTGGACAACGCGTGCAGGAGATTGGGACTCGCATGGCGCTGGGCGCTCAACGACGCGATGTTCTGCAGCTTGTACTCGGCCGCGGGATGGCGCTTGCGGCGATCGGCGTCGTAGTAGGAGCAGTGCTCGCGTTCGCGCTAACCCGGCAGATGCGGAGCATGATCTACGGCGTGAGCGCTGCCGATCCGATTACGTTCTTGGCAGTGTCTCTACTGTTGATGCTGGTCGCCGTGGCTGCCTGCTACGTGCCGGCGCGGCGCGCTATGCGGGTAGATCCCATGATGGCGCTGCGCTACGAGTGAAGGCGCGCGGTAGTCCTCGCACTCTTCGAAAACGTGGATCGGCCGCGCGCCGTGTCGTTTACTTCTGTGCCGGCGAAACTACGATGAGCCCGGCGAGCTGACCGACCGAGGAGTGCGCAAGGTACACGACGCCATCCTTGGTGACGACACCGTTGCGCGCACCCTCATGCGTTTGCACTTGTGTAAGCGTGCTGAGCTTTCCTGCCGAGTCAGCCTGCGCGATGGTGAGCTTCGAGTCTCGGGCAGCGCCTACATAAAGCAGATGCGTTGCCGGCGAATAGGCAAGGTCATCAACTCCATTACCTGTGTCAATCGATGAGAGCTTCTCGCCGTTATGAGCGGCATCGAGCACTTCTGCGCTGGTGCTGCAGGCCACAAACAAGTGGCCTGTATCGGGATCCAACGATATGCCGTGGGGACCGTCTTCACCGCAAGATGACGGCCATTTGGCCAACGTCTTATGTGATTTCAGATCAATTGCGGTCGTGACGTCTTTGTCCTCGTAGTTCATGTAAAACCGCTTGCGCTTTGCATCTACGGCATAGCCCTCGGGCCGCCCTTCGAACGTCAGCTTTTCTTTTTGCGCCAGAGACTGAGCATCGAGGATGCGCACGGAGTTGTCGCGCGGAGCGGTGACCCACACTTCTTTGGTTAGCGGCACATAGACTACGCCATCCGGAGTGGAATCGATGTGTCCACAGTTCTTGCGTTGCAGAGTTTTCTCATCGACGGCGCAGACGCTCGAATCTGCACGATCGCCGATGTACACAACTCCATCGCCCACGGATACGCCGCTTGGTCCTTGCGTGCGCTTGCGCCCGCCCAGTTCGACTTCGTTCGTGGGAAACCCGGTGATTTCATGAACGCTGTCGTTGCTGGTATCGACTACGTAAACTGACCCGATGTTGATGGCCGGTACCCACACAGCGCCAGTGTGCGAATCGTAGGCAATGTAATCCATCGTGATGTTTCCCTTGCCATGATCAGGGAGAGAAAGTGTACGAACCGTGTAATTTGGCTTTGCGTCTTGGACCGTGTGCGCGGCCAACGCGGAGATACCGGCGGCCAGAACTAGCAATAGAGCGATGCGCG
>JAFAUE010000076.1 GCA_019243475.1 Acidobacteriota bacterium
TCACCGAACCTTCAATCTTACAGGGAGAACAGGTTACAGGGACCAGGTTACAGGCGGGAGGCGCGTAACAGGAATTCTGAATTTTCATGTTCCATCATTTGCTTTGTGTCCTCCGTGAGCACTCCGTGCCCTTCGTGTTCGCTCTTGGCGTTGCATTTAAGTTTGACCAACCGCCGGGACGAATTACAATCCCGCAAAATCGATTTAGGAGGCTGCGCGTGCGCCTGACTCGCCGTCTGTTCTGTCTCGTTTGCTGTCTCACCCTTCCGCTGGTAGCGCAGTCCGGCCCGCAATCCCCGTCTCTCAACCCGGACATCGAGCGCCGTGTGGATTCCATTTTGGGACGCATGACACTGGAGCAGAAAATCGACCTCCTGGGCGGCGTCCGCGGCTTCTACATTCGCGCGATTCCCGAACTGGGACTGCCGGAGCTGAAGATGTCCGACGGCCCGGTGGGCGTGAGGAACTACGGTCCTTCCACCACCATGGGGGGCATCGGCCTGGCCGCGAGCTGGAACCCGGCGCTGGTGGAGCGTCTTGGCAAGGTGCTGGGAGAGGACGCCCGCGCCCGCGGCGTGCACTTCCTTCTTGGGCCGGGCGTCAACATCCAGCGCGCGCCGTTCTGCGGACGCAATTTTGAATATCTGGGCGAAGATCCGTTTCTCGCGTCACGCATTGCCGTCTCCTACATTCGCGGAGTGCAAAGCGAGAACGTGATTGCCACGATCAAGCACTACATGGGCAACAACTCCGAGTATGACCGCCACAATACCGACTCGGAGATCGATGAGCGCACCATGCGCGAGATCTACCTGCCGACCTTCGAGGCCGCGGTAAAGGAAGCCCGCGTGGGTGCCATCATGGATTCCTATAACCTGATCAACGGCGAACACGCAACCCAGAATTCCTTCCTGAATCGGGAAGTAGCGAAAAAGGATTGGGGCTTCGACGGCATCATCATGTCCGATTGGGACGCAACTTACGACGGAGTGGCGGCCGCAAATTCCGGACTCGACCTCGAAATGCCCTCCGGCAAGTTCATGAATCGCGACACGCTGATTCCCGCAGTCAAGTCGGGCAAAGTATCGCAGGCGACGATCGACGACAAAGTCCGCCGCATCCTGCGCCAGGCGATCCGCTTCGGCTTTCTGGGTAACGAAAAGCAGACCGATCTTTCCATCCCACGGCTCAATCCCGAAGGAGATCGCGTGGCCTTGCAGGCAGCGCGCGAGAGCTTCGTTCTCCTAAAGAACGACGGCGGGATCCTTCCGCTCAGCACGCAGCAGGTAAAGACCATCGCGGTGATTGGTCCGGACGCATATCCGGCGCAGCCCGATGGCGGCGGCAGCGCGCACTCCGTGCCCTTCCATGCCGTCAGCTATCTCGAGGGCATCAGCAACTACTTGAATCCCGCCGGCGGAGGCGCAAAGGTTCTCTATCATGCAGGACTGAAGTCGTATCGCGACATAGCCGGGGCGACCGACTTCTCGACGGCGGAGAGCAACGGCGAGTCCGGTCTGCGCGCCGAAGAATTCGACAACATGGACCTGAGCGGCTCGCCCACGCGGACGTATGTTGACCGTCATGTGAACTTTGGCTCCGACAGTTACGACGCTCCCACCGGCAACGCTTCCATTCGCTGGACGGGCTATTACACCGCGCACGCAGCCGGGCCTCATGACTTTTTCGTGCTGGGACCAGGCGAGAACGGTGGATATCGTCTGTTTGTTGACGACAAGCTCGTGATCGATAACTGGGAGCGCGCGACAGCCATTCTGAATTTCGCGACGCTGGATCTCAATTCGGGAAGCAAGCACAAAGTCCGGCTGGAGTACTTTCGCAAAAACGCATGGGGACCAAAGCGCGTGTCCTTCGGCGTATCGCCGGCCTCGGAGGCAGTCGATCCAGAGGCCAAAGCTATCGCCGCCCAAGCCGATGCCGTCCTGCTCTTTCCCGGGTTCGAATCGGGAATCGAAACTGAAGGCGGAGACCGCACATTCCGCCTGCCTCCCGGTCAGGATGAGTTGATCAAGGAAATCAGCGCGGCCAACAAGCGGACCATAGTGGTACTCACCGCCGGAGGAAACGTGGACATGCAGCCCTGGGTTGATGGCGTTCCCGTTTTGATGCACGGCTGGTACTCCGGACAGGAGGGCGGCACGGCGCTGGCGCAGCTCGTCTTTGGGGAATACAGCCCCTCAGGCCGGCTGCCGGTCTCGCTCGAACGCCGCTGGGAGGACAGCGCTGCTCACGAAAGCTATTACCCGAATGACGGCCCAAAACGGATCAAGTACTCGGAAGGGGTATTTGTCGGATATCGCCATCTCGATCGCGACAGCATAAAGCCGCTGTTCCCATTCGGCTTCGGGCTTACTTACACGAAATTCGAATACAAGAACCTGAGCGTCACTCCGGGCTCGACCAGCCTCACGCAGGGATCTGTTACGGTGAGCTTCGACATCACCAATACCGGCTCGCGACCCGCGGCCGAAGTGGCGCAGGTCTATGTTGGCGATCCGCACAATGCGGTGCCCCGTCCTCTGAAGGAGCTGAAGGGCTTCGCAAAGATAGAACTGCGACCGGGCGAGACGCGGCGCGTTTCCGTCCCGCTGGATTTCAGGTCCCTCGCCTACTACGACGTCAAGAGCCATGCCTGGAAGGCGGACGCGGGGTCCTTCAACATTTACGTAGGCCGTTCAGACGCAGAGATCGAACTCGAGGGGAAACTGGAGTACGAGGCACACTAAAGTAACCACGAACATGACGGGGGTAACCCCCAGAATCAAAAGCAATATCACCTATTTATGCCCGGAAACATCTTTCTTCATGGTATAAACCGAGTTGCCTATCCCCCAAGTGCTCTTGATTTGGATAGCGCCTGCAGGGTAGCGGGCGCGCAAAGGAGATGCAGTTTGTCCGACGCGAGAACAGGGAGAAGATTTCCGCTGAACCTGCCGATTAAGATTCGGGAAGGCGAATCAGCCGATCAGCTATCAGGCACCACACAGAACGTGAGCGCGGCTGGCGTGTACATTCACGCCAATTCGGAACTGGAAGTCGGTTCCCACATTGAATTTGAGATTACGCTGCCTTCCGACATCATTGGCGGCAACCACGACGTGCGCGTGCGCTGCCAGGGTCGAGTGATCCGTAAGGAGCGCGGTGAAAACAATAAGGACACGAACACTGGCGTGGCCTGCGTGATCGATAACTACAAGTTTGTCCGCGAAGCCTAGCTCGAGCCCCGCGGTTGCAATAAGAATTTAAGAGGGCGCAGGCCGCATTGGCCGCGTCAGGAAGAACATGCTCAAGATTATTCTGGCCGATACGCAAGCCATCTTTCGCGCAGGCGCTGCCAAAGTGCTGGCCGTCGAAGACGACTTTCGCATTGTCGCGCAATGCGAAAACGCCGAGCGCATGCTGGCTTCGGTGGACAGCTTCCGCGCCAATGTGCTCATCTTCTCAACCGCCATGCGGGTGGACATCCGCGCGCTGGTTGAGTTGTCAAAGAAAACCAAGACGCGCCTGGTGATCGTGATTGAAAGCAGCGATAACAGCGCGCAATACATTCAGCTTGGCATCGCCGGCGTTGTCTTCCGCAACGTGAGCGGAAACGCCATGGTCGAATGCGTGCGCAAAGTGGCGCGCGGCGAAAACTGGGTGCAGGACACCGGAGCAGCCGCTGAAGCTACTGAGAACGACATCGTCGGCGCCCGCGTCCGCGACCGTCTCACGCCCAAAGAGCTGCGCATCGTGGCCTTGATCGTTCAGGGCTTTAAGAATAAAGAGATCGCTACGCAGCTGGGAACCACCGAGCAGGTGATCAAGAACTATCTGCGGAACGTCTATGACAAGATTGGCGTCTCCGATCGCCTCGAGCTGGCGCTGTTCACCATCCATCACCGCATTCTGAACGAAGCTGCGGCGGCGTTGGCAGGAACCAGCACCGGCGGACAGATGAGTAATTGAAGGCGATATGCAATAAGCAATAGGCGATAGGCTAAAGACAAAAACCCAGCGCTTGCGCTGGGTTTTGTTTTGGGAATCGGAACCGTCTGCGGCAGCCAACGGGTTAGGAACTCACCAGCAACGCTCACCCATTCGCGACCGTGAACGGTACCGACCTCTGGAGTGCCTATCGCCTATTGCTTATTGCCTATCGCTTATTGCCTATTGCTTATCACTTATTGCCTATCGCTTATTGCCCGCCCTACGATGGCTTCTTGACCTTCGTGCCCTCTTCATCCCGCTGCTGGGTTTTGAGCAACTCATTCACAATCGTGACCAGCTCTTCCGGGTTCACCGGCTTTTCGAGATAGAGGTCGGCAAGCGGTTCGGCGGCCTGGAAAGCTTCGGCAACATATCCCGAAACCACCACGACCGGCATGCTGGAATGGTCTTTGGCGGCCTGGACGACGGCGCGGCCGTTGGCGTCGCCGAGTCGCCAGTCCGTGACTACAGCGTCGTAGGCATTGTGGCGCAGCTTATCGATTGCATCGCGCGCGGAGGTGCACGCT
>JAFAUE010000156.1 GCA_019243475.1 Acidobacteriota bacterium
CTTCGGGAAACTTCAGCTTTTCCTCGCGCACGCCGCGGCTGATTGCGTTCATGAAAAGTCCTTTCTGTCCTTTAACCAGCAGCGGGCTGCACCCAATTCCCACCAGGGGCTTGATGGCACGGAGGCGCTTCAGTTCAGACACGATCCAGTCGGCCCATTCCCTTCTTCCCGGCAAACCGTGCGTGTGGGCCAGCACAGCCCAAACAAAGGCGGGAGCGTCATCGAAAATAATGGTGCGCTCGGTACTCTTGCCGGCCGCGAGTTGCGCCAGTTCTTCGGAAACTGCGACCAGGTGTCTCAGCGGTCGCTTCAGTCCGTCGACTGGAAGAGATCCGCGATACGTCTCTGCATTCGCTCCCAGCGACGTCCGCCATGACCCGCGCTCAGCATCCTCGACGTTGAACCAATCGCGATTGGCGATTGCAGCGCCAACAGCGGCGATCTGCGTATCGCCTCCAATCACTGAAATGAGATGTGCCTTCATCTGTGAGCCTGCCTGCGGCTCCCCAATGAAGCGGTCGAGCGGTAACTTGAAGTGTGTGCTGCTGGTCTTGAATATCTTGGTATAGCTCAGATCGCCAAAGCGGAGATGCGCGTTTTTCACGGTTCATCGCTCTCCTTTCCGTGGGTCAGAACCTGCGTGCGGCCATCGCTGAAGACCAGAGTCACTTCATGGGAGAATCGCTCGCGGTCGTGCTGGATGATTGTTCCGTTCGGCTCGCTCTCTTCCCAGTGATCGACAAACTTCACCGATCGCCAGTGCGCAATGTGCCGCTCCTGCCCTTGGCCAAAGACTCCGTTCAGCATGCCGGCCGTCGCCAGCAAACTGACGTGACCGCCGTGAAGTGGCGTGAGCGGCCTGCCGCGAATGCTGTTCTGTTCCCGAATCAGTACTCGGCTGGCCTGACGATAAGCTGAGGAGCGCGGAAGCAGGTCCTCGACTTGGTCAAGCGGAATTCCAACGTTGGTGAGATTCGTGGGGCCGGATGGAGGTATCGAGTAGACCGCATCCGCAGCAGCCGCAAGCGGCTCCAATTCCCCGCCCTCTCCCAGGCGGCAGAGACGCTCCTGAATCTGGAGAAGCGCTGCGTCCTCACGGTGTGAATGCCTTGGCCGCCGTGAGGCAAAGACGACTACCTGGTGGTAATGAATGCATTGCGGTTCCGTAAGCCGGTAGATACGAATGTCGGTAAATTGCTGCGCCAGCAGCTTCGCGCAGGCTTTGAGTTGTGCCTGAGGTAGGACGAAGACCAGAATTCCCCGAGGTTTCAGCCAACGATAGGTGTGCTCAAGAAAGACACTTTCGAGGCGCTGGTTCGTCTCCGGCCCAACTTCGCGATCGTAGGGTGGATTCAAGTAGAGTAAGGAAACCGACTCTGCCGGGCAGCGTACCGTCATCGCGCTCGCCTGGATGACCGTGATCCCAAGCCGCTGGGCCTCTTCTGCGCGGTATGCATCGATTTCAATTCCGTACTTGCGGGCGGGGCTCGATTCGAGCAGCCGTGCAAAGGCCGCTCCCTCGCCCACGCAGGGATCGAGAGCGGAAAATTCCTCGGGGAACTGCAGATGAAGACCAATCCGCTCTGCTTCCTTGAGCGGAAGCGGGTAAAACCCAAGCTTCAGTCTGCCGGCAAGTCTCATAAAAAGCTCCTTCAGCGGTGGGAAAGGCAAGCGGTTAGAAAACGCCTGGACAAGGGCGCAGAAGGAAATTCAGTTGGCGGAGATTGCTTTGATGAGATTGCGAATTTCGAGCTCGGCCAGCGACAAAGCGGTTTGCGCTTCGCTAAGGCGCGTGTGAATGTAGGCCAGTGCAGGCGTCAACTTCGAACCCGCTTCGCTTTCGTGTGAGTTGGTCTCAAGACGCCGGGCGGCCGCCTGAGAAAATCGCAGGGCATGCGTGGTCTCATTCAGGGCAAAGAGAAGTTCTTCGCGTTGCATAAAGCACCTGTCTCTTATGGGTGTGGATCAAAAGAAGGTCGTGAAGGAAGCGCCGGGTGTTGTTTCCAATTGGGAAATGGATTTCGCGTGGAGCAACGAAATTCGCCGATCAAATCGCGGATGCGGTTGCGGCGCCGGAATAGCGCCTCAACCATCTTCTCCAGCGACTCAGAGTCCCCGCCGTACCATTCCTCGGGAATGCCTTGGGCAAAGCGCGCCAGCTCGGCGACATCGCAGCATTCTGCCTTGCTCAACGCGGGCTCAAACGAATCCCAGCCGCGAACCCCGGCATACACACAGGAATTGGGGTACACGCCTTGAAATGGGCCTTCGGGAAACAACCATTCCCCGGCATCGAAGCAGTAGCCGTGATCGATAAAGGTCGCGCGATAGCCCTCGCGATCGTTCTTCCGGGTAAAGATTGCCTGCCTACCGTCGCAGTTCGCTGCCCACTTATCGAAGACCAAAGCCCGCGCAAAATCTTCGAGGTTGGCCACTTTTTGCAGGGCCTTTTCCGGTAAGTAGTCATAGACTGCCGTCCGTGCATCGGCCACATACAGCGATCCCAGCTGGCGCCCGCTGCTGCACGGCACCGAGGCTTCACCTACCTTGATTCGCATCTCGGGAGTATTGGCGACCAGCCAGTCGGAGATTTCGATGACCCCGACCGGCGGTACGGGAAGGCCCAACCACTGTGCCAGGCGCGTGGCCAACATCTCATTGGCCAGGACTCGCACGTGTTGCGGGTTGTTCTGAAATTTGGTGACGTAGTAATTCCCGTCAGATGCGCGCAGAAGATGAGACTGCGAACCGCCTCGCATCCGGCGAATGTGCTGCACCGCATAGACGTCAGCATTCATAGGATTTCCCTCTGACATTCAGCGATTGAGCTCCCGTCTCCCGCGCTCACGGGAGAGAGATTTCTTTGAGGAACTTGCGATTGAAAGAAGAGAAGAGGCTCAGAAGTACAACGCGATCTCAGCCGAGACAAAGAAAACTAGTGTCCTAGTCTGACAACTCGTCAGCAGCGGGACTTTCATCGAGCTTGGTATCCGCTACATCGGGCTGAGCGATCGTCTCCCGATTTGAAACAATGATTCCGTCACCCTTGGCGGCTCGTCTGCGCGCAATCCCGCAATACAGCGCGATCACATACAGCGATTCACACCCCGGGCATTTTGGGTGTGCTGGTCTGCCGTCTTTTTCCGGGTTGTAGCGTGGATGCCTGCTGCATCGCCCGTCAAAGCGAAAACGTATGCGGAGAGACATTGGTCCTCCCATGGATTTATGTGAGTCGAAGAGGAATTCAGCAGGCTGCCGGACGCGGCAGGAGGAAAACTCAAACGGTGGCGACTAGAAGTAATCCAAAAGGGGGATGGTTATTCGCTAAGTGGCCAATTCGAGCCCGAAATCGGGATTCTCGCAACCCAAACGCGGAAGGCGTAACTGCCACTTCCCGAGGTGCGCACAACTAAGGCGCAATTACAAACCGCGGCACAGATGTCGACTTGGTAACTCGATGCCTAGGTCAGGAATTCCCTGCCCTTCGGCGTCTTCGGCTGCTTTCGTCGCTTCATAAAATCTGGGTCGGCTGGGATCTTCTTAAGCTCAGCCAGCCAGACTTCAGGATCATCTGTAACCGGGTCGAGCACGACACTCTTGCCAACTTTACGAATGCGAACCTTGTCGCCCGGGAAACGAAATTCGCGGGGCAGTCGTACCGCCTGGCCGCGGCCACAACCAAACAGCTTTGCGAATCGGGTCATAAGATCTACCCCATATCATCCTTTATTGCGGTTGGTGCTGGCTAGCCGAATTGGCTTGGCGCACCCGCACATGGAAAGTCAGCTCCCCATCCCGCGTGACCGTAAGTGTCTGGACTCGTTCCCAGCGAATCAGCGGCTGCTCCTTCAAAGGACCGCCGCCTTGATACAGCTCGAAGATGATGCCGCTCGATTCATACAATGCTAGA
>JAFAUE010000324.1 GCA_019243475.1 Acidobacteriota bacterium
GCTTGAGACCCTCGATCCCAACGTTTTCTGGCGCGCACATCGCTCTCACGTGGTGAACATCAACCGAATTAAAGAAGTGTTGCCCTGGTTCAAGAGTTCGTACCAGCTCCGCATGGACGACCGCAAGCACAGCGAGCTTCCGGTGAGCCGCGCGCAGACCAAGCGACTGAGAGAACTGTTCGGGCTGTAGAAGACTGGTGCTAAACCGGGGGCTGATCGATTTCGCCGGCATTGAGTCGACTCTCCGAATACTCATCCAATCACTCTGAATCGATCGAGCCATAAACTTCTGCTGGTTGTACCGGCTTGTACCGATCCGCCTGACCTCGCCGTGCTTTCTCTAATCTCGTCCCTTGCAATCAAACGATATAAAATCGATATATACCGCCACATCACGGAGGTCTCTTGTCCAACGTCGACACTCTCGAAGTCGCGCCAACAGCCACAGCAACGGGTTTGAAGCCAATTCGGCGCGCCATCCTGAGCGTTACTGACAAGACAGGCATCGCGGAGTTCGCGCGGGCACTGCATAAAGCTGGAGTGGAGTTGATCTCGACTGGCGGCACGGCCAAGCTGTTGCGGGATTCGGGCATTCGCGTGCAGGACATCTCAGAGCTCACCGGCTTTCCCGAGATGCTCGACGGACGCGTAAAGACGCTGCATCCGAAAGTACACGGCGGGATTCTTCACGTCCGCGAGAATTCGGCGCATCGCGAAGCGGTGGCTGAGCATGGCATTCCCGCAATCGACATGGTTGTGGTTAACCTGTATGCCTTTGAGAAGACCGCCGCCCGGCCGGGAGTCGGTTTTCATGAGCTGATCGAGAACATCGACATTGGCGGCCCCTCGATGCTGCGCTCAGCGGCGAAGAACTTTGAAGATGTTGCCGTAATTACTTCCCCTTCCGACTACGCCGGCATCGTGGAGGAACTAACAAGCGCCGGCGGGCTTTCCGACGCCACGCGCTGGGCTCTTGCAAAGAAAGCCTTCGCCACAACGGCCGCGTACGACAGCGCGATTGCATCCGCTCTAGAGTCCATTCCCAAACCGGGAAGCGCTGCTGCGGCAAGCAACTTCCCGCAAACGTTGCGGCTCAATTTTTCCAAACTGAACGATTTGCGCTACGGTGAAAACCCTCACCAGAGCGCGGCAGTTTATTCCGATGGCAGCCAGTTGGGAATCGCTAACGCTCGCCAGCTTCAAGGCAAAGAGCTTTCGTACAACAATCTGGTTGATCTGGATGCTGCCTGGGAGCTTTGCCGGGAATTTGACGAACCAATGTGCGCCATCATCAAGCACACCAATCCTTGCGGAGCAGCAACGGGCAGCGGTGTTCTGACCGCCTACAAGCGGGCACTGGAGGCCGATCCGGTATCGGCGTTTGGGGGCGTAATCGGGATCAACCGGGAGATTGACGAGGCTGCCGCAGAGGAGATTGCAAAGCTCTTCGTTGAGGCGATCGCTGCACCCGGGTACTCGGAAGGCGCGCTACGCCGGTTCGCGAGCAAAAAGAATCTGCGCATATTGGAAGTCAAAGCCGCCCAAACAAATACTGTCCTCAAACAGGTTTCCGGCGGAATGCTGCTGCAGGATGCCGACCGCCGCCCGCTGGCTTCTTCCGACCTCAAGGTCGTCACGGAACGCAAGCCCACCCAGGATGAGATGGCAGCTTTGCTCTTTGCCTGGAAAGTCTGCAAACACGTGAAATCCAACGCCATCGTCTATGCGCGAAACGGGCAGACGGTTGGTGTCGGCGCCGGACAGATGAGCCGAGTGGATTCCTGCAAACTGGGAGCCTCGAAGGCAGTTTTGCCGCTAAGCGGAACCGTTGCCGCCTCAGATGCATTCTTCCCCTTCCCAGACGGTGTCGAAGAGATTGCCCGTGCAGGCGCGACAGCCGTAATCCAACCGGGTGGGTCGGTTCGTGACGAAGAAGTCATCAATGCCGCCAATAGGCTCGGTTTAGCAATGGTGTTTACCGGCGTTCGGCACTTCCGTCACTAGCATTTGCGTCTAATCTGCAGCCCCCGGCGTACAATTTAGGCGGACCCGTGTCTAAACAGGCACGGAGCGTGCGGAAGGCCCAATCCTGCATCAAAATAGTGCAACTACGAAGTTGACCGCTGCGCATCCAATAACTCTGGAGTAATAACGCGTCCGAAGCTCGCGCTGGCTATCTATGACAAGTATTGGCGTACGCCTGTCCTCTTTTCTTCTACTTAGCTCACTGCTCGGCCTTTGTCAGGCGCCCGCGAATCAAAATCCGGGAAATGCAACCCCCGCTCCGGCCGCTACCAGTCCCGCACCAGCTCCGGCGAACCAAAATCAGACTCCGGACACGGTTGCGCCTCCGGCTAAGCCGGGCGACGGGAACCACGCTTCTACGGCTAAGCCGGCAACCGACGCCACTCCCCCGGCAAAACGCGATCGCGCTCAGGCCTACTATCACTACGCACTGGCCCATATGTACGAAGAGATGGTCTCGATGTATGGCCATTCGGAATATGCCAGCAAGGCTATCGACGAGTACAAGCTTGCGCTGGCCAATGATCCGGGTTCCGAAGAGCTCAACGCAGGGTTGGCGGAGCTTTACTTCAAAACCGGACACATCCGTGATGCAGTCACCGAATCCCAGGACATCATCAAGCGCGATCCCAATAATCTCGACGCGCGCAAGCTGTTGGGTCGGATTTATCTACGGTCGCTGGGAGACATACAGGGCGGAGCGCAATCGTCAGAAATCCTGAAGCTGGCGATAGAGCAGTTCAGCCAGATTGTGAAGCTCGAGCCCGACAACGTCGATGACCATCTGCTGCTTGGCCGTCTTTACATCATCAACAAGGACTATGTGAAAGCGGAAGGCGAATTCAAGGCAGTTCGCCAAATCCAGCCGGACTCGCAGGAAGCAGTCATCAATCTTGCCTATCTCTACAACGAAGAAGGCGATAACAAGAAGGCTATAGACACGCTGCAGTCCCTGCCCGAAGGGCAGCGAAATGACAAGATCTACGCAGTCCTCGGCTACACCTTCGAGCAACAGAAGGAATACAAGCAAGCAATCACCGCGTACAAGCACGCGATCGAAATCGACAAGGATAATCTCGATGCGCAACGCGGCCTGGCCAACAGCCTGCTTGGCGACAATCAGATCGACGCCGCGCTCGAGCAATACAAGCAGGTAGCTGACGCCGATCCACAAGACGCTCAGGCGTACCTTCGCATGAGCGAGATCTATCGCCGCGAGGGCAACCTGACGGATGCGATGGGCACGCTCAAGAAGGCCGAATCGCTGGTACAAGACTCGCTCGAAGTGCCTTACAACGAAGCGCTCATCTATGAGGCGCAAGGCAAATTCGATGAGGCGATCCAGATCCTGCAGGAACTGGTCACAAAGAACGAAAAGCCAATTGCGACCTATAGCGCCAGCGAGCGCAATAATCGCTCGGTTTTCCTCGAGCGCTTAGGCACGATTTATCGCGAGACTGGGAAGACTCAGCAGGCGCTCGATACTTTCCACAAGATGCTGGAGCTTGGTGACGACAGCGCTGAGCGCGGCTACAGCCAGATCATCGACACCTACCGCGAAGATAAGCAGTGGGGGCAGGCAGTTGCCGCCGCGCAGCAGGCCGTGAAGGCGCTGCCGAAAGATCGCTCTATGCGACTCGTGCTCGCCGGACAGCTCGCGGATAACGGCAAAGTTGACGAAGGCATCGATATGGCTAAGGCCGAGCTCAAGGGTACCAGTGACGATCGCGAGATTTACCTCGCACTGTCCCAGATTTATGCTCGCCTGCGCCGCTGGTCGGATGCAGATCAGGCGCTCGACAAGGCCGACACTTTCAGCAGCAAGATCGAAGACAAGAAGTACGACGACTTCCTGCGGGGCTCCTATCTCGAACGCCAGAAGAAATACGAGCCTGCCGAGGAGATGTTCCGCAAAGTACTCGCGTCAGATCCACATGACGCCGGCGCGCTCAATTATCTCGGCTACATGCTCGCCGACCGCGGCGTGCGCCTCGAAGAAGCGCTTGGCATGATCAAGCGCGCCGTTCAGGAAGAGCCGCAGAACTACGCCTATCTCGATTCGCTCGGCTGGGCGTATTTCAAATTGGGAAACTATGAAATGGCCGAGGAGATGCTTCACAAGGCCATGGACCACAATGCCAACGATCCCACAGTCCATGACCACATGGGCGAAGTCTATGCCAAAACGGGACGGCTGAAACTCGCCGCCGCCCAGTGGGAACGCGCTCTGGAAGAGTGGAACCGCTCACTACCGGCAGACGTTGAGAGCAACGACGTGGCACGCGTGCAAAAGCAGCTCGAAAGCACCAAGGTCAAGCTTGCCAAACAGGAAGGCGCCAAGCAGTAACGCAGAGCTGAGATTTAGATCACCCGCGGTCCGCTCTTCCTGCAATCTTCGCACAGGCCGTAAATCTGGAATGTATGGCGGGTCGTCAGGTAGTGGTGCTTGCGTCCGATTTCCTGTTCCAACCGATCAACCTCTGAAGAGAAGAACTCAACGGAGCCTCCGCATTGCGTGCAGACCATGTGGTGATGGCTGCGCCGATTGTGCTGATGTTCGTAGCGCGCTATTCCATCGTGAAAGGCCACTTCGCTCGCGAGTCCGCACTCGGCCAGTAGCTTGAGCGTGCGATACACAGTGGTGAATCCAATCCGCGCATCGCGTTTACGCACGAGTTGATGGAGCTGTTCCGTCGAGAGGTGCTCGTGAGTTTCAAGAAACGTGAGCAGGATTGTGTCGCGCTGCTCGGTGACCTTAAGTCCAACCCGCTTCAGATGTTGATGGAAGCGCTCCTGCGCCTCGCGCAGCGACTCGCGCGAGATCGATGTCTGGTCGTCAATGCGCTTTTGCAGCATGGATCAGGGCTCATTGAGGATAACATTGGCGCTTTTTCTGGACAGCACTGTCGCCAGTAGAATCATTCCATGGCGACGGCCACGGTTGCACCTCCAAAGAAGAAGGCGCAGAGTTTTGCATTTCGGGTCATCGCGACATTTGTTTCCTTGCTGCTCCTGGTCGCCGCCGGCATCGCTCTCTGGATCTACTCCGTTGAGCGCCGCGAGCTTCCGCAGGTAGATGGTTCCCTGCGGCTCTCCGGACTCAGTGCGCCGGTAACCGTTATTCGCGACAAGCTTGGTGTTCCGCACATACGCGCGCAATCCTTCGACGACCTGTTTTTTGCGCAAGGCTTTGTCACCGCGCAGGACCGCCTTTGGCAAATGGATGCGAGCCGCCGGCTGGCAGCCGGTGAACTCTCTGAGCTGCTCGGACCGGGCATGCTGCGCCACGATCGCCGCCAACGATATCTGCAGATTCGTGCTGCCTGCGAGCGGGGCCTGGCTGTCCTCGATCCAGCGCAGCGGCACATTCTCGAGGTTTACGCGCAAGGAGTGAATGCCTTCATCGATGGCAGCCGCGACCGGTTGCCGCTGGAGTTTCGCCTGCTGCATTACACGCCTGCTCATTGGCGGCCTCTCGATTCATTGCTCATCGGCGCCAATATGCACCAGATGCTCAATACCCAGTACGACATTGAGCTGAAGCGCGAGCAGGTAATCCGCCACCTCACGCAGCAGGAAATCGGCGACTTGTACCCACAAAGCTCATGGCGCGACTTACCTCCCTCAGTACAGGCAAATCCATCTGAGGATCAAGAAACCTCGAAGTCCAAGAATGGGAATGACAGCGAGGACGAGGAAGAAGACCAGCCTCCGCCGCGCACCAAGACTTCATTCGTCCTGCCTGATTTTGCGCCGCACACTGTTGACCGCAATCGCGATTGCGACATGTGTACGCCGGGATCGAACAACTGGGTAGTTTCGGGCGAGCACACGGCCAGTGGAAAGCCGCTGCTTTCAAACGACATGCACCTCGACCACTCCATCCCCGACATCTGGTACGAAGCTCAGCTGACGATGGAGACAGATGAAACCGGGGTTACGCCGAGTCGAAGTGACGTAGCGCACTTCGATGTTGCGGGGGTCACACTGCCCGGATTGCCGTTTGTGATCGTCGGACACAATCGGCGAATAGCGTGGGGATTTACCAATTTGGGACCGGACGTGCAAGACCTCTTCATCGAGCAATTCGACGCTGCCGGTCAGGTTGCGACACCCAACGGATGGCAGGCTCCGCGAAAGCAGCACGAGATCATTCACGTGAAGGGCAAAGCGGACGAGGCTTTCGATGTGCTGGTCACACGGCACGGACCGATCATCACGCCGATTCTGCCCGGGGAAAGGCGCCCGCTCGCGTTGCAGTGGACCTTATACGATCCTGGTACGCTGCAGATTCCCTTTTTGGATATCAACTCGGCGCGTAACTGGCAGGAATTCCGCTCAGCGTTCTCGAAGTTCGCAGGTCCGGCACAGAACGTAGTCTATGCCGACATCGATGGACACATCGGTTACCAGGCTACGGGTAAGATTCCAATTCGCGCTTCAGGAGACGGCTTGTTGCCGCAGTCCGGCGCCGATGCCTCGCACGACTGGACTGGTTATGTCCCCTTCGACCAGTTGCCCCACATTTACGATCCGCCATCAGGAATTCTTGCAACGGCGAACGGACGCATTACTCCGAATGGCTACAAATATCTGCTCGCAAACGACTGGGGTTCGCCCTATCGCACGGTGCGGATCTTCCATCTTCTCAGAGAAGGCGAAAACCTGCGGCCTGCGGACATGCTGGCCATCCAGACAGACATTACCTCGGGCATGGAGCGATTCTTTTCGGATCGCTTCGTTTATGCCATCGATCATGCGCAGAAGGTACCGCAACGTGTGCGTCAGGCGGGGGAAATCATGCGCGGATGGGATGGGCGCATGGAGAAGACAAGTGCCGCGGCAACCATTGCCAACGCTGCCAGGCGAAAGCTCACACAACTTATCCTCCTTCCAAAAGTGGGGGGTGACATCGACGACTATGACTGGTGGATGTCTGGACCTGCGCTTGAGAGTATCGTCGCCCATCGGCTCCCACGTTGGCTGCCGGCAGCCTATAAGTCGTATGACGAGCTGCTGATCGCGGCCGTCGAGCAGGCAGTCGATTCCAGTGCGGCTCCCAAAGACCTAAAAAACTGGCAGTGGGGAAATAGGATTCCGGTCGAGGTTCAACATCCGGTTCTCGCGTCGATTCCCATTTTGCAACGCTTCAGCGGCACAGGGACACACCAGCAGTCCGGCAGTGGAAGCACCGTTAAACAGGTAGGCATTGGTTTTGGACCATCCGAACGCATGACCGTCGATTTCTCCAATCTCGACCAGTCCACGTTGAACATAGTGATCGGGGAATCTGGACATCTCCTCAGCGAGCACTATAAAGACCAATTCCCTGCCTGGTACGAAGGAACGACGTTCAAGCTGCCATTCAGCGAAACAGCAGTGAACGCGGCCGCTGAGCATCGACTCCTTTTGCAGCCGGGCAAGTAGGTTACGGGGACCGGAACAACTGTAACTTTGAAATGAGAGCGGCGAAGCTTTCGCAGACCTTCCTTAAACCTGCTTCCCCTTACTGGAGCCTATTGCTCTTGAGCCCGCACAATTTCCTGTGTTTTACTGGTGTTGAGTGGAGCTACTGCTCAATCTCGTCTGGATTGCGTTTTCCTGCGCCTCGCTGGCTGCGTGGGCGCTATGGAGACGCCGATCTTCTTCCCGTTCCATGCCCGGACTGTTGCGCGGCATGCTCGTTGTCACCTGCGTCCTCGCCCTGCTCTTTCCCGTAATCTCAATCAGCGACGACCTGTCCCAGGCGATCGGTTTGGCGGAAGGAACCCGGCTGCAGGATGTACTCAAAGCTCCTGACGTTCGTGCCGTGTGCGCATCCTCAACGCCAGTTCCCGATGATGCATCACCATTGGCAGCGCAATCGTCAACCGTGACGCATGCTTTTTTGACAGACGTTCCCACAAGCCTTTATCAACTTCTGCGCACGCCGGCGATCGAGAAACGCCCGCCGCCCTCGGCCTAAGTCCCACCTGGTCTCCGTTTAAAAAAGTCTTCATAAGAGAGCGAGCGATGAGGCGTACTGCCCCACAGCTACTTGTATTTGCATTGCTGATTGCTATTGCCCACGGACAGCAGGGCGCTGTCCCGGTGCCTACGACCGTGTTGTCGCCCATACCGCGCAACCTGAGCCTCTTTGAGGCCGAGCGGCTTCTGGTGGAGCGCAATCTTACGCTGGCTGCCGCGCGCTTTCAGGTTCATGCCAATGAAGCTGCGAGGCGAATCGCCGCTTACAAGCCCAATCCGCAGCTGCAATTGGGAATGGAGCAAGTGCCATTTCGGTCTCCGGTTCCGAACAGCGCGCCCCGATTTTTTGCCACTAACTCTGATGCCGGGGCAAATCCTGTCTACACCGCCCAATTCGGGAAACTGTTCGAGCGGGGAGGAAAGCGTGAGTTTCGGACGCGCCAGGCAGATGCCCTCGTGAGCGTCGCCGCTGCGCAGATGGATGATGCCCTGCGCAACCAACTGTTTGCGCTGCGCCAGGCATTCGGCAACGCTATCCTGGCGCGCGACAACCTGATACTCGCTGCGGAGATCGACGCGCAGTACGCAAAAACCGAAAATCTCACCGCCGAGCGCGTAAGAGCCGGAGATCTGCCGGGAATCGAACTCTATCGCATGCAGGCAGGCCATCTACAATTCCACCAGGCAGTCATCGACGCGCAAAGCGGCTATGAGCAGGCCACGCGGGACGTGTTAAACGTGCTCAGCGCAGGTCCACAGGATGTTGTGCCTGACAATTCCCGTCCGCTTGCAGGGGTCTCTGCAGGCGAAGCGCTCAAATCGGCGCCATTGGCGGTGGTAGGCGACTTTAGCGACGCCGCCATTCCCCAGACGCTCGAACAATTGAAGGACCTGGCTCGCGCGAATCGTCCTGATCTCAAGGTGGCTCAGGCGAACCTGCGCGCGGCCGAGTATGGACTGAGGCTGGCGCAAGCGCAGCGGTCGCGTGACATCAATGTGGCCACCGAATATCAGCGCGTCGGCGACGACGACTCGGTGGGCATCGTCACCCAGATCCCGCTCTTTCTCTACAACAACGGCAAGGCGGGAATTGAGCTGGCGCAAGCTCAGCGTGCGGCTGCCGAAGCGCAGCTTCATCAGCTGGAAGTTCAAATCGATACCGACGTGGAGAAGGCATACCAGGCTTATCTCGCCGCGCGCCGCTCGGTCGCGTTGTACAGCGATGAGAACTTGAAGCAAGTACGCAAGGTTCGTGACATCACGGAATTCAGCTATCAGCACGGCGCAGTCACACTGCTTGAGTTGCTCGATGCAGAACGTACCGTGCGACAAGCCGCCAGCTCTTACAACCAGGCGCGTAGCGCATATCAGCTGAGCGTGTGGCAACTTGAGCAAGCGGCAGGGAGAGATTTGCCATGAGGCAGCCAACCGGTTACCCGCGAGAGGGGATTCGCAGATCGCATTTATGTATTGCGGTCTTTGCAAGTGCATTGCTCGTGAGTTGTGGAGGGGCAAACCTGAAGGCAGGTCCGCAGACGCAGCAGCGGAGTCCCGTGCAAGTGGCGCAGGTCGCAGTGCAGACCGTACAGAATGAGGTCTCGATTCCCGCTAAAGTGCAGGCCGATCCTGACCGCGTTGTTCACATTTATCCGCCTGTCAGCGGCAGGCTGGTTTCACTGAATGTGCGGCCTGGAGACGAAGTGAAGAAGGGGCAGACGCTCGCAATCATCGAAAGCAGCGATGCGGCGGCCGCGCGCTCTGATTATGAAAAAGCGCGGATTGAAGTGCAGCGATCGCAGCAGGCGGAAGCGCGCGCCGCTCTGCTCTTGCAGCACGAAGTGATGGCGCAAAAGGACTATGAAGACATTAAGGCTCAGGCCGAGTCGGCGAAGAGCGACCTGGCGCGCACTGAACAACGTCTACGCATGCTGGGTTTGAGCGCAACCAGCGCATCCGCTCAAATTGCCGTGAGGTCGCCGCGCGCGGGAGTGGTTCTGGAGATTGGCGCAGCGAACGGCGAACTCTCAAAATCGCTCGATAACGCAAGCTCGATTGCCACTATCGCCGACCTGAGTTCGGTGTGGATCGTCGGAGATCTCTACGAAAAAGATATTTCGCTGGCCGCCCGCGGGACGCCCACGAAAATCACCGTTTCCGCCCTGCCCGATGCGAGTTGGCATGGGACGATATCCAATGTCTCGGACTTCATCGACGCGACTACGCGAACCTTGAAGGCTCGCGTTATCCTCCCCAACCCCCGCCATCAGCTCAAGCCGGAGATGTTTGCAACCATTCATCTGGTCGGACGCAAGCAGGAGGTGATGACCGTTCCCACGACTGCCGTTCTGCACGAGGGCAGCAACGTGTTTGTGATGGTGAAGAAACCGGATGGAACCTACGAGAAAAGAATTATCACGATTGCCAATTCCCAATCTGACACAACAGCAGTCGCTTCCGGTTTGCGGCCGGGCGAGAACGTGGTGACATCCGGTGCTGAGTTGCTGCGCGAAGGAGCGGGAAGCTAATGAGAAGCGTGGTACTGGCGCTGCTGCGTTACCGAACACTGGTCTTGATCGCGCTCGCTGCATGGATCGCGCTTGGCGTTTGGGGGTTCGTTCAACTCGACATCGAGGCATATCCCGATCCTTCCCCGCCGCTGGTTGAGATCATCACGCAGAATCCCGCGTGGTCGGCCGAGGAAATGGAACAGCAAATCACCGTGCCGCTCGAAACGGTGCTCAACGGGATGCCCCATCTCGATTATGTCCGGTCGATCAGCATCTTCGGACTGAGCGATGTGAAGCTGTACTTCGACTTCAACAGCGATTACTTCTACGACCGCCAGGAAGTCCTGAATCGCCTGCAGACCGTCTCGCTACCGAATGGCCTTCAGCCGCAGCTTTCGCCGTGGTCGCCCATCGGCGAGATCAGCCGCTATCAGCTCACCGGCGCGAATTATTCGCTCAATGACTTAAAAGCCACGCAGGACTGGCTTGTTCGCCGCGAGTTAAAGCAGGTGCCGGGAGTGATCGACATCACCACCTTCGGCGGGACGACGAAGCAGTATCAGGCGGAGGTCGATCCCAACAAGCTGCTGGCAATGAACGTATCGCTGCCGCAAGTCCTCACGGCGGTGAGTTCCAGTAACGCCAATGCGGGAGGCAATTACCTGACGCTGGGCAGCCAGAACGTGAACATCCGCGGCATTGGTCTTCTGCACAGTGTGGACGACATCGGCAAGATCGTGATTACCGCGCGCAATGGCGCGCCAGTCCTGCTCAAGGACGTCGCCAACGTTCATGAGGGCTATCAGCAGCGTCTCGGCAAGGTAGGCGTGAACAAGAACGGGGATGCGGTCGAAGGCATCGTGCTGCTGCAGCGCGGAGAAGAATCGCTGCCTGCGCTGAAAGCCTTAAATCAGAAGATCGAATTACTAAATAATGGGCTGCTGCCGAAAGGCATGCTGATCAGGAAGCTCTACGATCGTACACGCCTGATTCACATCACCACGGCTACCGTGCGGCAGGTTGTCCTCACCGGCCTTGTGCTCGTCACCGTTCTTCTGCTGGTGATGCTGGGCGACATCCGGCTCACGCTGATCACCGCGCTCACCATTCCGGTGGCCATTCTTTTTGCCTTCGGGCTGATGGTGCTGACCGGTCGCTCTGCCAATCTGATCTCCATCGGCGCTATCGATTTCGGAATCCTGGTGGACGCCTCGATCGTGGTGCTCGAACACATCTATCGCGTGCTCGGCTCAAGCCTCGAAGGCGAGCAGCCGGAGCGGCTGATCGCGAGGGCTACCGCACAATCATCCCGGCCGGTGCTCTTCTCGACCATCATCATCCTTGTTGCGTTTGTACCCCTCTTCACCATGCATGGAGTGCCGGGAAAAATATTTTCTCCGATGTCGGTGACCTATGGCTTCGCGCTGACCGGCGCTCTCATATTCGCCTTGCTGTTTGCACCGGTGCTCGCCTCCTTCCACAGCAATCGTCCCGCGGGACAGGCCCATCAGGACACCCGCGTGAGTCGTTGGTTCCACCAGCGTTACGACAAAGGCCTGCTGTGGACATTGCGCCATCCGCGCCCTGTGCTGGCACTCGCGATCGCTTTTCTCGCCGTGAGCCTGTTTGCCTTCGCGTTTGTCGGTGGAGAGTTTATGCCGGCGCTGGAAGAAGGCAATCTGTGGATTCGCGCTACCCTGCCGCAGGACATCTCGCTCGAAGCAGCATCTGATCTCGCCGATCGATTCCGTGCTGACCTGGCAACGTTTCCCCAGGTGACACAAACTATCTCCCAGGTAGGACGGCCCGACGACGGCACTGACGTTAGCGGGTTCAATAACGTTGAAATCTCTGTCGATCTGAAGCCCGCAGGCGAGTGGCCTCCCGGCATGAGTAAGGGAAAGCTCATCGAGGAGATGCAGAAGCTCTTCTCAATTTATCCCGGGGTGGACTTCAACTTCTCGCAGAACATTCAGGACAACGTGGAAGAGGCAATGTCAGGCGTGAAAGGCGAGAATTCGCTGAAGCTCTTCGGAGACGACTTCGATGTGCTCACCGACAAAGCCAATCAGATCGCCAAGATCATGTCTCGGGTGCGGGGCGTGGAGGACATTGGCGTCTTCCGCGTGAACGGCCAGCCCAACTTAGTCATTGCAATTGACCGAACAAAAGCTGCCCGCTATGGACTTTTGCCCTCTGATGTGAACGCCGCTATACAGGCAACGATCGGAGGAAGCCCGGTGACGCAGATCGTCGAAGGCGATCGCCGCTTCGACATGACGGTACGTTACCTGCCGCAATATCGCGATACCCCCGACGCGATTAAAAACATCTTGCTTCCAGCACCCGACGGATCGCGCATTCCCCTCAGCCAGATCGCGGAGGTCGCGTTAAAGCAGGGTGCGTTTCAGATCTATCGGGAAAACGACAAGCGGTACATTCCGGTGAAGTTCAGCGTGCGCGGTCGCGATCTGGCCGGCACCATTCAGGAACTGCAGGACCGCCTGCGGCACGAAGTCTCGCTGCCGCAAGGTTATTCCTACGAATGGGCCGGCGAGTTCGACAGTCTGCGGAAGGAGCAGCACCGACTGGCAATCATCGTTCCCATCAGCCTGGTACTGATTCTCATTCTATTGTTCATCCAGTTCCACAGCTGGAAAGATTCGCTCATCGTGCTTGCCACGCTGCCCTTTGCCGCGACCGGCGGCGTCTGGTCGCTTCTGATCTCGCGAACGCCCTTCAGCATTTCTGCGGCGGTGGGATTTACATCGCTGATCGGCGTCGCGACTTTGGGCGCGGTGGTTTTTCTTTCCGGGGTGCGACGGGCGCAGCTCGTCTCCGGTCCTGAAACGGGACTTGAAGAAGGCAGTTTGGACGAAATGCGTCCAGTGCTCATGGCATGTCTTGCTGCCGGACTCGGGCTGCTTCCAGCAGCAACCTCCAGCGGAATCGGCGCTCAGGCGCAGCAGCCGCTGGCTCGGGTGGTAGTTGGAGGAATGATTACAACCATAGGAGCAGTGTTGTTCGTGCTGCCTTTGCTAGCCCGCCGAAGACCAGGCTCCGGAATCCCGCAGTTCGCCGGGTTGCCAGAACAGGAAGAGGAGGAGCTTAGAGTTTAGGGAATGGTGAAACGGAGAAAGGAGACGTCCAGATGTAGCTATGGATCTCCTGCCGAAGTAATTTTGGAAGGATTCGCGAGCGGCTATCGCGGCATCAGGTTTCGAGAGATCCTCCAAAAGGGGGCGGCTCAGGATACGAATGTTTGGAGAGGGTGCTGGGTGGGGTTTCGAGCGGAAATAGTGTCGAACTTCAGGGAACAACCAGGGGTCCCGGGAACCTATTCCCTGCTTCTCAGTTCACTTCAGCATAGGAATTGCCATCCGCGTATTGCAGGCCGGCGATCATCT
Organism: Acidobacteriota bacterium; assembly: GCA_019243475.1. GTDB lineage: Bacteria > Acidobacteriota > Terriglobia > Terriglobales > Acidobacteriaceae > Gp1-AA112. The sequence goes on from JAFAUE010000324.1 coordinate 13,907, forward strand.
TGGCTCGATACTGGACTTCCAAATAGGCCTTGAGGATTTCGATGTGCATCTGCTCGCGTTCGGCGGGACGCTGGCAGGTGGTGCGGACTTCATCGAGTGCTAGATAACGGTCATGGGCGTCGAGGAACTTGGCGAGGGCTGTTGCGGCGGTCATTGCACCTTTGAATGTAGAAGGTCGCCGATTGAGAAGGCTATCCCACGAAAGCCTTAGCTGCCTTAGGAAATGTAGCTTGATTCCGGTCGGGTTCCACCAAGGTGGGCTATGGGCCGCAGGGAGGACAGTCCTAGGCCGGGAATCCAGCGTACCAAAACGGAAATGCGCGAGGCGGGCCCTGCCCTTTAGCCCGCCTTCGAATAACCCTCCAAAACCGAGGCTGCGCGATTCAGAGCAGCTGTCAGCACTGCCAGCTGCTGCTGCATCCGCTGCAAATCATTCGCGTCTATGGCCTCGTTCACTCCGGGAATCACCACGGCCGCATATCCGGTGTATTCGCCGGGCGCATAGATGGCATGCCGAAACCAGGGGCGGTGCGGCAGGCCTTCGGGAATCAGCAGAGCTCGTTCGGCCGAGGAGAGTATCTGGTTCAGCCGGGCAAGGTCTGAGGTGGAAGTCCGCTGAGCATTGCGAATCTGCTCGCCTGCCTTCTCGAAGCGATGAGCTGCGGCGAGCGCATCGGCAAACGTTGGTGATTGGCCCGCGAATGCCTGCCGCGATTTGTTCTCGGCCTGCTGTACGTAGCTGACAATCTCTTTTCCGTACAGTTCGTAATCTTCCGGAAGGTAATCAGCTCCGGCCATGTGCAGCATCTCGATGCCGAAGACCCTGGCCATCTCCTGCTCGTATTTGAAATCCGGATCGCCGAATTTCCTGAACCAGGCAAAGTTGTCGAAGACCGAGTGATACACGCCATACGGTCCGCCGGAGCCGATATCCGTCGCCGGGACACCAAGCCGCTGCAGGAAGACCGAATAGTCTGAGCCGCTGCCCAGGTCTCCGACTTCGACGTCATTTTCGACTCGCGCGGCAGGCGGGCGCGTCTGCGAGCCCCCGATATCGGGAGCAATGCTCTTAACGCGCTCCCGCTCGCGCCCTTCTTTCCAAGCCTGATACACGGTTCCACCCTGCGGGCTTGGCACCTGCTTGGCAACATCGCGAACGAACTGTTTCAATGCGGGAACGGCGCTAGCGCCGAAGTTCGGGCCGCCCACGCCGACGTCCATATTCAAGTACGCCGCCGCCCGGTCAAGTTCTTTGGCGTGCTGCTCGCCCCATTCCGTCGAGCCGATCATGCCGAATTCTTCTGCGTCCCAACTGCCGAACACCAGCGTCCGCCGCGGCTTCCAGCCGGACTTAAGCAGATCGCCAATGCCGTGCACCGCCTCGAGCATCGCCGCCGTACCACTATTGGGATCGACCGCCCCGTAGACCCAGGCATCGCGATGATTGCCGCCCACGACCCATTCGTCTGGATATTCGGCGCCGCGAACCGTGCCGACCACGTCCCAAATCGTCTTGTACGGTTGGAGCATTCTGATGTGCAGCTTCACCCGCGCTGCGCCCGGACCCACGTGATACGTGAAGGGCAACGCTCCCTGCCATTCCCGGGGCGACTCCGGTCCGCCCAGATTCTGCAGGATTGGAGCGGCGTCGGCGTAGGAAATGGGAAGCGTTGGAACCTTCGGCAAATCGGGTGCCATGGCAGGAGCTGTTCGTTCTGAATCGGGAAGCGAGAGCGTAGATGCAATGCCAGGCGTAGTGGGATCGCCCGCGTACTTGAACGTAAAGTCGATCGAGCCGCGCTGCACTCCGGAAGCAGGCCGGTATGGTCCTTTGGGATACATGTCGCCGCGGTAGTAGCCATCGTCGATTGGATCGGAGTAAATGATCACTCCAGCCGCCCCACGCTCCTGTGCGACGAGGCTTTTGACTCCGCGGTAGTTTCCCCCGTAGCGAACAATGACGACCTTGCCCCGAACATCCACTTTTAGTGCGTCGAGCTGCTTGTAGTCTGCCGGGCTGCCGTAATTGGCATACACAACGTCGGCTTCAACATCCCCGGAGGGCGAGTAGGCGTTAAATGCCGGCAGCACACGCGGATCGTCCTGATAGGGATCGGCTTCAACATGCTCGCGGTTTGGACCATGCATGTGTGCATTCGCCGGCGCAGTCAGGTCCAGGGAAACCTCCTGCGGAAACGAGAGCAGAACCTTGTACTCGACGATCTCGGTATCAAGTCCCGCCTCGCGGAACTTCTGCGCCACGTATTCGGCCGTCTTGCGGTCCTCGGGCGAGCCCGCGACGTGCGGAGCCTGCGTAAGAATGCGCAGGTGCTCCTCGGCCAGCTTCGGATCCGGAGACTGGTTGAACCGGCGATCAATCTCAGCCTGCCGGGAAAAATCACGGAACCCGAACACTTCGTTTGCGGCTTGCGGCGCAGAATCCTGGCGAAAGCCGGTTAGCAACAGAAAAGAGGTAAAGACAAGCAGGGATAGCCGGCGGCGGGTTGGCACCAAGCAGTGACTCCTGAAGAGACAAATGAGGGTATCAGAGTAGTGAAAGCTACGCTGATTAGTCGTTTTTCTCGCGAGCCGCCGAGCTACAGGATTTCCCTCACGTCCCCGACTCTCCGCGTAATCCGCTCGCGATCGAGGTATTCCAAAAGGGGAATCGCGTGTTTCCGCGTAACGCCCAGCAGGTCTTTGAATCGCCCCACGTCGATCTTCGGGCTCTTGCTTTTCTCTAAAGCGATGAGCTTCCGCAGGTGATCGAGCGCGCTGCGATGAAAGACGAGTTCGTCACCCAGCTTCACCAGCACGCCTTCGCGCAGCAGCAACGTAACGATCTTGTGGCTTCGCGCTTGATCGATCGACAGCGAGCCCAGTACATCCTTCAGCAGCGGCACTTTTAGTCCTGTGGAGAGGAATGCCTGCTCAATGGTCTTTCGCGCGCGCTGTTCTTCGGCGCTCATGTTCACGCCTCGACCCGCAAGGCGCACCTGCTCTCCTTGCAATTCGAGTTTTTTACCGGAGCTCAGCCGAGCGATGAGAAATGCGAAAACAGGCTCGCGCAGGCCAATCTTCTCGCGCAGCGTCTCTTTCGCAATGCCTGCAACCAATGGATTGCCTTTGTGAAACGCTTCAACTTCTGACAGCAAGCTCTTAGCTGCATCCAGAGCCGCCGCTTTCGAAAGCAATAATTCCCCGGTTGAGAGCGCGCGGCCAGAACCCACGAGCTTCTGCGCTTCGCCTTCGATCTCCGCGCGAGGCCTGCCAGTTTCTTTTACTGCCGCGCTAGCGGACAGGCCGTCCACGCCGCGTCGCTCAATTCTTAGCGCGAGCGTCTCAGAAGAGTCGGCCGCCTCCAGCTTGTTCAGGAACTCCCGCGCTCGTGCTGCGTCTGTCGCGCTGCGGCGCAGTGGAAAGGCGTCCAGGACAATGCCGCCGCCTATCGTCACTACCGGCGAGAACTGGCGGATGATGAAGCGATCGCCGGGGACAACCAGCAAAGGCTCGACTGGCCGCAATTGCGCGAGCATGCTGCCGCCGGCTTTCAGTTCTTTGAGTTCCAGCAAACGGACTTGCGCCACCGTCTCCGAGGCAAAGCAATGCAAATGCACGCGAGAAAGGTGACGCAGCGGCTTTGCGTCCGGCAGGAGATCAAGCCGAACGTCGATTTGCCGGCTCGGCTCCAGCGAGCCCGGCTCGGCCAGCATCATGCCGCGCGCGAGTTCCTCCACCGCCACTCCGGCGAGGTTCACCGCGGTGCGCTCACCGGCGTGCGCCTGCTCGGTAGCGGCTCCATGCACCTGGATTCCACGAGCGCGGACACGCTGTCCTGAAGGCTGCAGCTCCAACTCCTGCTCGCGACGGATTGTGCCTGCGATGAGCGTGCCCGTTACGACCGTGCCAAAGCCCTTCATGACGAACGCTCGATCGACTGGCAGGCGCGCCAGCGAGACCGTACTCCTGCCGGAGGCTTCCGCGGCCACACGCGCGAGCTCGCTTTTCAGTTGGACAATTCCCATTCCGGTAATTGCGCTGACCGGCACAACGGGCGTGCGCTTTGCATCGAGGAACGAGCCGCGCAGAAAGTCTTCAATCTCCAGGCGCACTACGCCGAGCGTCTCTGCATCGACCATATCCGCTTTGGTAAGGACGACAATGCCGCGCGGAATCGCCAACAGTCGGCAGATTTCGAAGTGTTCTCGAGTCTGCGGCTTTACGCCTTCATCGGCGGCGATAACCAGCAGCACGATATCGATGCCGCCGACGCCGGCCAGCATGTTGCGCACAAAGCGTTCGTGCCCTGGGACATCGACAAAGCCGAGGCGCAGCGTTTCTCCAGCATCGGATTCGAGTTCCAAATTGGCAAAACCGAGGTCGATCGTAATGCCGCGCCGCTTCTCTTCCTCGAGCCGGTCGGCGTCGATGCCGGTGAGCGCCTTCACCAGCGTGGTCTTGCCATGATCGATATGCCCGGCGGTTCCGACAATCACGGACTTCATTGGGAGTAGTGTAAAGGCATGCCGAAAGACTATGTAGGAGCCATCGATCAGGGCACCACCAGCACGCGCTTCATGGTTTTCGATCGCACTGGCCGCATCGTTGCAGTGGCGCAGCGCGAGCATGAGCAGATTTATCCCAAGCCGGGATGGGTGGAACACGATCCTGAGGAAATATGGAGGCGCACCAAGGAGGTCATCGGAGAAGCGATGCAGCAGCGCGCGCTCGCTCCCAACGATCTCGCCGCTATCGGCATCACGAACCAGCGCGAGACCACGATCGTGTGGAATCGCAAAACCGGACAGCCGCTGCACAACGCGCTGGTCTGGCAGGACACGCGCGTAGCCGAGCTGGTCGCGGGGTTCTCGCGCTCAGGCGGACAAGATCGTTTTCGCGAAAAAACCGGCCTTCCCTTGGCCACATATTTCAGCGGGCTGAAGCTGCGCTGGATTCTCGATAATGTCCCGCGTGCGCGCGAATTGGCCGAGGCAGGGGACGCGCTCTTCGGCACCATCGATACGTATCTGGTCTGGCAGCTGACCGGAGGCACACAAGGCGGACTTCACATCACGGATGTCACCAATGCCAGCCGCACACAGCTCATGAACTTGCGCACGCTGGAATGGGACGCGGAACTGTTAAACACGTTCGGCATTCCCGAATCCGTCCTGCCACGCATCCGCGCCAGCAGTGAGATCTATGCCGGCGCCAGGCTGGACAGTATAAGCGGTGTTCCCATTGCGGGAATTCTCGGCGATCAGCAGGCCGCACTTATCGGTCAAACCTGCTTCAAGCCGGGCGAGGCGAAGAACACTTACGGCACAGGATGTTTTCTGCTCATGAATACCGGCCAGCAGCCGGTGCAATCGACGTGCGGCCTGCTCACGACCGTCGCATACAAAGTGGGGGACAAGCCCGCGCACTATGCGCTCGAAGGCAGCATCGCCATATCAGGAGCATTGGTGCAATGGCTGCGCGACAACCTCGGCTTGATTCAAAACAGCGCTGATGTTGAAACTCTGGCGCGCACGGTAAACGACAATGGCGGCGTCTACTTCGTACCGGCGTTTTCTGGTCTGTATGCGCCGTACTGGCGAACTGACGCGCGCGGCGTTATCGCCGGTCTCACCCGCTACGCCAACAAAGGACACCTTGCGCGGGCTGCGCTCGAGGCCACCGCATTCCAGACGCGCGAGGTAGTTGAAGCCATGCAGCAGGATTCGAAGGTGCGCCTCGAAGTCCTGCGCGTCGATGGCGGCATGGTGGTAAACGATCTATTGATGCAATTCCAGTCTGACATCCTCAATGTTCCGGTTGTCCGCCCGGTGATTCGCGAGACTACCGCGCTGGGCGCAGCTTATGCGGCAGGACTTGCCGTCGGATTTTTTAGCGGCGCTGAGGAATTGCGCGCACAGTGGCAGGTAGATCGCACGTGGAAGCCGGCGATGGAGGAGAAACAACGCGAAGGTACTTACCGCCGCTGGAAGAAGGCAGTCACGAAGTCGCTCGACTGGGTGGAGTAAGAGAGCCTAACTCTGCTTACGATGCACGACCGAAGGCAGAGCCGGCGGCGGTACTCGACGCTCACCGGTGTACATGCGGTCAATCCCCAGCACGATCGGCGTTCCGGCATGCAGCCCGCTCCAGCGTTCGGAGACAACCATCGAGTTCCCCGGATTCTGCGGATCGTATTTTACCGAAGTAGGCACGCCAATCCGACAGTTATGCAGATCGACGTATTGGCGCAGATGCGTTACATCCTGCGACGCTTCGTACTGCACTCCCGCCACATCGTAATTATAGATCAGGAGTTGCTGCGCGTTGGGCTGGTCGGGATTGAGTTCGGCGACATCGATCACCGTGCCGTCGATAATGCGCCCGCCGCGGTCGAGGAACTCGCGCCGCTCGCGTTCGTAGTCGGCATGGCTTTTCTTGCGGCGAGTGGCGAGATGCAGAAGGCCGAGTCCGGCAATGACTACAGCACCGCCGATCGCGGCATAGAGACGTACAGAGGCAAACATGCTTATGAACTACCTGTCTGGAGAATGTACGAGGGCGCTTTCAGCTTAACGCGATTCTTCCATTGTACCTATCGAGAGAATGTCCTAGTACCTACCGGCGCACCATCGAC
>JAFAUE010000368.1 GCA_019243475.1 Acidobacteriota bacterium
AAACAAATTGCCTGCGCGCGCCCAGGACCCGCACCAGGCACTCGCCCGTTTCGGGAATGGCAATGGGAAAGCGCTTCTGCGCAGCGCTGGCCCGGGGCAGTATGCTGACGAAAGGCACGAGGTCTGGAGCTGCCCGAGCGCGGATAAAGGGATCGTCTTCCGCAAGCTCCACAATGTCCTGACCCTGGCAAATCGAAACCTGCGCGTCCACCGGCAGCTTGCTGAGCAACACGGAACGAAATTTCTTCAGATCTCCCGGCTTGCGAACGACAAATGTGCCTGCGGCGCCGATGTTCACAGCGTCATAAGCTCGCAGTTGTTTGGCTAGCAGCGTCGGACGAAATGTCTTGTGGCCGCCTACATTCACGCCCCGCAGGAAGACGACGACAGCCATATCCGCAGAGCTTACTCCGTGCGAAGCGCTTCGCTAGGCTCAATCGAGGCCGCGCGATGGGCGGGCACCCAGGCTGCAAGCATGCCCAGCGCAAGCAGAACAACGACGACGCCGAAGTAAGTCATAGGATCGACCGGTTGAACTCCGAACAGGAAGCTGCGCAGCGATTTCACGGCGCCGAGCGAAACCAGCAAGCCACACCCAACGCCGGCGACAATCAGCAGCAGTCCGCGGCGCAGCATCATGGTGAGGACCCACTTGCGATCTGCTCCTAAAGCCATGCGAATTCCGATTTCGCGTCTCCTCTGGCCTACGATTTGCGACAGCACTCCGTACAGTCCGGCAAGAACCATGACTACAGCAATGCCTGCGAATGCCGACGTCAGATATAACCCCACGCGATGCGTGAGCGAAGCGTGCTCGTGAGCAGCTTCGATGGTGGTGAACGAGTCGATCGCGAAGTCAGGAGCGTATTGGTGGAACAATGCGCGCACCTCGGGCCCGATATCCATCTTGCCGCGCGTGCGCAGCAGATACCCAGTTTCGGGCTGCACCAGAAACGCGTAAAACTTCGAGGCCACCGGTACCTGCGCGTAAGGGATGTCGATCTCAGGTTCGGCGGATTGAGCGATCTGGTTCTGCGTGGCGTTGCCGGTAATGCCCACGATGGTGTACGGCATGGGAATGCCGTTGTCCTTGCCTGCGATCTGGATACGCAGTCCGAGAGGGTCTTGTCCGGGGAAGTATGTGTGCGCCAGCGCCTCGTTGACGGTGATTACATATGGCGACGAGGCCGTGTCGAGTTCCGAAATGGCACGACCGCGAATCACGGGAACGCCGAGCACTCGCTCATATCCCGGGCTGATTACCCGGCCCAGCGCTCGAGCGTTTTTAGGCTGTTCGCTTTCCGCCCTGCCGGCAACCTCGAAGGAGGTATGCAGATCTACTCCACTGAAAGGCGCATCGTTGGTGAAAGCAACATCGGTAACACCGGGAAGACTGCGCAACCGTTCAGCAAGCGGTTTGTACGCGCGCTCAGTCTCCGAATTTGCTTCCGACGTAGGCGCCTGAACTCCCGGAGTGAAGAATCCCGCAGCGTTTCCTGGGAGCGCGGTGAAGGTCACCAGGTTGTGCTCGTCAAAGCCGAGATAGAGATGTTCCATCTTGTACAGCGTTCGGAACATCAGCCCACCTGCCACCAGCAGCACGACGGAAAGAGCCACTTCGACGGCGACCATCAACGCGCTGAGCCGCGAGCGCCGCGGGCCGGCGCTGCTGCCGCGCGAAGCATCCTGCAGCACAGAATGAGGATCGCTGCGCATGGCCACGATTGCAGGGATGAGCGATGACAAGAGCGTAGTGATCACAGCCGCCGCCAGCAGCATCAGGAATACGCTGCCGTGGAGGCGAATCTCATGCTCGCGGGGCAGCAGGTCCTCGGGCAGGCGATGAACGCCGCTGACCATCAGTTCGGCGAGCGCAAAACCCAGTCCAGCTCCAAAGGTGCAAAGTACTCCGCCCTCGGTGAGCATTTGCATGAGAAGTGCGCGGCGGCTTGCGCCAAGCGCGGTTCGCACGGCGAGTTCCTGGCCGCGGGCAAGACACCGGGCCAGTTGGAGGTTCGCAACATTGGCGCACGCAATCAGCAATACCAGCAGGAGCGCTCCGGCAAGAGCCAGGAAGACCGCCTTCGCCTGTCCTGTGACTACTTCCCGATATGGAATGAAATGAAGGTGAAGATCACGCGCGTGCTCGGGATCAACTTTGGCAATCTGTCGCTGGATTCCCTCGAGTTCCGATTGCGCGCCTCTTAAGTTCACTCCCGGACGCAGCGCGCCGACTACGTACAGGAAGTTTGCGCCGCGGTTGAAGCTGTTGTCGGAGGAGGGCTGGATTGGGATCCAAAGTCCCAAATCGGTATCGGACTCGTCGGCAGGAAAACGCAGCTCAGGAAGGACTCCGATGATGGTGTGCGGCTCGTCGCCCACCCGTAAGGTTTTGCCGATCACCTGCGGGTCGGAAGCGAAGTGTTCTTTCCAGAATCCGTTGCACAGCAGGGCCACGGGCGCAGCTCCCGGCTGGTTGTCGGCATCGGTAAAGCCGCGTCCCATAATGGGCTTTATGCCAAGCACGTCGAACAGGCTCGCCGTGGCTTTGAGCAATACCACCGCCTGGCTGCTGTCGGTAGTATGCGTAATCCCAAAGTCCGCCATATATGCGCCCACCGCCCGCATCTGCGTCGCTTGCTCGCGGATGTCTCGGTAGTTAAGCCAGGACGTGCTCTTGGGCGTTGTCTCACCCGGTTCGCCCGGACTAATGGCAACGATTCGGTCGGCGTCGCGATAGGCGAGCGGTCGCAGCAACACGCTGTCGATTACGGTGAACATGGCGGTATTGGCGCCAATACCGAGCGCAAGGGTGAGGATGCTAAGGGCGGCGAATCCAGGGTTCTTGCGCAGCTGGCGAACCGCAAAGCGAATGTTGTCGACCATCAGAGACTCCGGGAAGAATGAAAAGCAATTACTTCACCATCGTAAATTGCTGGAGAGACAGCAGTTTACCTATCGCTGAAATCATCGCAGGTGTCCGTTATTGGAATAACGCTGTGGGACGACGCGGTGCTTGCTGGATGCATCACAAAAGTTGCGATGCTTCCGCAGACCCAGCTTATCCCGCGCCGCGAGTTCGAAGGCCGACAGCCCACGGCTGCAAGCAGAGCAGCCAAAGGCTGCCGGCGCAAATTTCTACGCTTCTTCCCGGGTGCATTTCGCGATGAGACGTATCTCGATTGGGAGCGCAACTACAAGTGGAACGCGCACGTGCGTTGGGAGGCAGAGCTGAACGAAGCGGCGTTCCGATCTCTTTTGAAAGCGCGCCGTTATCAGGAGATCGGGCAGCATGTGGCGCGAATCGAGTCGCGAACGAACCTGCTCTTCTCGTTTGAAAAGATGGCGTTTCGTGACGCAGTGAAATCGGAAGCGGGCGCAGCAGCTTTCGCCGCAGGGTTGTACGAGTTCCTGTATGGAACTGGAGCACAGGACCGGCGCTTCGAAGCATTCTGCGAGACCATTGCGGGACTTCCACGAAAGCAGACGCGCGTCCTCACCTGGCCGCTGGTCACGGTGTTCGGCTTCCTTGCGCAGCCGCAACGCCACATTTTCCTGAAGCCGAAGGTCACGCGCATTGCAGCTCAGGAGTACGGCTTCGAATTCCCATACCAGTCGCGGCCGAATTGGGACACCTACGCCAGCTACCTCGAATTCGCCGCCACCGTTCGGCGCGACCTCAACGACCTGCACCCCCGCGACATGATCGATATCCAGTCATTCCTCTGGGTGCAAGGCTCGGACGAGTATGAGGAGTGAGGCAGCGTGCGTGAGCCGCCTGCCGTTACCCTCTTGGAGCATTGCCGCTAGTCGACTGAAAGCCTTAAGACCGCGCGGCGGCAAGGCTTCCTACAATCCATGCGGCCCAGCCCAGACATAACGCAAGCACTGCAGAAAACGAGATAGCGACGACGTTGAAGTAAGCCCAGCAGAGCGCGAGATTGCCAAGCATCGCGAGGCAGAACGCCCAGCCAATGAATCCGATCGCTTGCGGCGCAGTCGCCGCGAGAGTCCCAAGGTGCCACGCCAGGACCGCACTAAACAGCAGGAAGATAGAATTGAATAATCCAAACCCGCGATAAAAGTTCCCGTAGCTGCTGTCACGGCCGCCAACCTGGAAGTGAACGTTGTTCATGGAGTCGCGCACCGCGAGTGCCTCGGGGGAAGGCGGCACTAACCTAAGAAATCCAGCTGTGTGGCCCAAAGCAAAAAGTAGTAGAAGCACCGAAGCGATTCGGTACAGCACAGTGGCACTCATGCAGAGTTCTCCTATGTGGTGGATATAGGGGCCGGATTTAGAACGTGAATTGTACGTGGATTCTACGCGAATCACAGCGCTTTGAGCTCGCGATGTCAATACGAATTGAGGCTCGAGTGAATGCCCGGCGTACCAATCAGATTCCACACATTACGTCGCAATCAGTTAGCTTGGCGGTTTCCCTTCACACATAACTCGAAGCTGCTTCTCTATACTTCCGGCGTATGGATCGCCGCGCCGCACTCAAGACGCTGGGCACCGCTGCCGGCGCTTTTCTCCTCGAGGGATGCATGCGGCGCGTGTCGCCGGTGCTGTCGTCGCGCGCACCTGAGTTGCTCCACCTGCCTCGCGTGGACGTCCGGCCCGAATTGGAAATCCGAACTGTGGTTGGATTGCGTCCCTTTCGCCCATCGGGCTTTGTCGTGCGCGCGGAGAAGATCGGCGAGAAGCTCGTCGTTCACAACTATGGACACGGCGGAGGCGGCGTCACGCTTTCCTGGGGAACGAGCGAGTTGGCAGTCCGTCTCGTGCAGGAAACAAATCCGAGTCGCGTCGCCGTCCTCGGGTCCGGCGCCGTTGGACTGGCAAGCGCACGTCTCCTGCAGGAGCGTGGACACGAAGTCACCATCTACACGAAGGACTTGCCGCCGAACACAACATCCAACATCGCCGGAGCACAGTGGTGGCCCTACCTCGTTTATGACAGTGATCACGTTACGCCGGCCTTCATGCAGCAATATGTCGAAGCTGGCAGTATCGCGAACCGGCGTTTTCAGCTCATGGTCGGGGACCGTTACGGCATACACTGGCGGCCGAACTACTATTGCTCCGCGGAACCATATGTCACCGGAAGGTTCGGACCGGAAAATCCTCTGCACGAGTTCCTTGTCGACCTGACCACCATCGACGGGCCCAGCAATCCCTTTCCCCGACCATACGTGCGGCGGGTCGAGACGATGATGATCGAGCCCTCGATCTATCTTCCGGCGGTGATGAACGATTTCCTTGTCGCCGGCGGGAAGATCGTTGTGCAGGAAATGCACTCGCCGGGGGAACTCGCGCAGCTGAGCGAGACTGCCATCGTGAACTGCACCGGACTAGGCGCGCACGCCCTCTTCGCCGACCAGGAGCTAACGCCGGTCAAAGGACAATTGACCGTCCTTCTACCGCAACCTCAAGTGAATTACGCTGCCCTGTTTGAGGACGACTACATGTTTCCCAGACAGGACGGCATCGTTCTTGGTGGCACGCACGAGCGTGACGTCTGGACCTTGGAGCCGAACCTTGAAGCCAAGCAGCGCGTGCTGTCTGAACAGCAGAAGTTCTTTTCGGCAATGAAGGCTTAAACAACTCCAAGCGTCATGGGGGAGCTAAGCCTGCCAGGTCGTTCCGCAATTTCCACAAGTAGTTGGTTTGCGACCGGCAAGTAATGCGAGAAGTCCGACTGGAAAAAAGCAAATAGAAACCACAATTGTCCAAACTGGAAATCCAGCCCGGTCAGTCAATTTCCCACACTTAGGACAGGGGATTGCAGCCATGAATCGTTCTCCTTAACCGTTGAGCAACCGCACTAACCACACCCCGAATATCGCCGCGAATACTGGCTTCTCACCAACACTTGAAAGCCGCGACATAAGCCCTCCGCCTCTGCCCAAGATAATTACAACCAATCTGCCGCAGGCCTGAATAACCAAATACAGACAGAAAACAATGCCGGCCGGGTTAGCCTTCCACGCTGAATGAATGTCTAAATGCAAAGTGTCAATTAGGGAATGTGTAATGCCACATCCAGGACAAGGAAGATTGAAAAGTGTCTGCGCCAAGCAAAGATGCGGTACATGAGTCGCAATGGGAGCGGCGAGGAGAATCAGTAACGACGATAGGAAGATGCCGGCATGTGTCGCGAGTGTCTCCGGAACTCTGAAGACGCGCAGCAACCAACGCGGACAAATGTCAATCTCCATCACTTTCTCTGTACGAAGGAGGCTTGGAACCACTTTGAGGCGTCAGCAGTGTAAAGAGAGCTTCACGACTGTACAACAACGGCATTAGATCAACTTTATCGAGCTCGCATAATTCCTCTAGAAAGGCTTTATCGTCTGACAGTCTGAACTGCCGACCCAGAGTTTGGAAGCGCGGTTCTGGCCTGCCGGAAGTGGTCGGCCACGATCGCCGGCGTTTCCGGAAGCTTCTTTTCTTCCGCGGCGACGGCAAGGCGCACAAATTGCGCGCAAGTCCAGTTCAATGGCGTTGCCGAGCCGGTGGATTCCCCAATCCGGAATCGATTTGCGTCGGGAGAGTCTTTCCTGTCCCAGACTTGCTCGCCCAACATGTGTCCGGCATTGGCGAGTTTTTGCATGGCGTCGAGATATGGCGTCGGATCCTGGCCTGAAGCGACCGCATATTCTCCGCGCTCGCCTACGAGCAGCACCCACAAGCGGCCAACGCCCGCTTCGTTGTATCCATGGCCGTCCGTTTGTTCGCCGTAACCATCGTGGTTGTAGCGATACCAGACCGGTCCACTGGGCGTGTCGACCTTGATGACGTTGTCGACCACATTCAGAGACTTCTCGATCAGCGGATCCCCGGCTGGGCGAATTCCCAGTCTAACGAGCTCGAGAAATCCGGCATCGACGATCTCGCGCTCGTCGAATGTTCCACCCTTATTGGCTAGGGTTAGCATTTCTCCCGAATCGGGAGTGCCGTGCTGCGTGAGCCGCAAATAGTACCGGTCGGCGTACTTGCCGGAAGTGGTGACGGTCCAGGCTTCGAGCTTGTTGGCCCACTGGTCGGCTGTATTCATCCAGCGGTTCCGGGAATCGTCGTCATGGTTCAGCTGGGCGATGCGCGCGGCGCAGATGAGTCCCGCGATCTCGGCCGCGATGGTCGAAGGCGAATATCCGGCTTGCTCTTCCCACCTCTCCTGCGGGGATGTCGGGCCATTCTTCACGATGAAGTCGGCGGCCGGCTTCACGTGCTTGGTGAAGCTCTCAGAATCGGTACGCCCGAGCTGCCACGCCAGAATCAGTGGATAGGAAACCTCGTCCATCTGCAGCGAGCCCCAAAATGGGCGGCCGTCGAGCCACGAGTTTTGCGGGAACGATCCGTCCGGTTTCTGTTGCACGTTGAAGAGATAGTTCAGCGCGCGGTCGGCGGCTTCCTTGTCTCCGATGGAGTAGAAGGCGGTTGCAACTTCGTACAGATCGCGCGCCCAGACCAGGTGATATCCGCCGACCGAAGGCTGATCGGCATCGGTCTCTTCACCCCACGGGATCGTCAACGACGCAGCTCCAGCGCCTCGGTACGTTTTATCTTCATGCGCCTTCATGACCATTGCGGCGATTTGATACTGATCGCGATATTTTGCGTCCACCTGCTTCAGCGTGTCGATCCAATCACGCCATCCCTTGGCGTACTCGGTGTAAGCGTGCTCGTAGCCCTTTTGCAGTGACTTGCGCGCATTGTCAATAGCGACCTCGCCTTCCGGTCCGAAGGCAAGCGCAAGGGTGAAGTTCACGTCGCGAGTGGCCGCCGCCGGCAGTTCGCCGACCTGCACGACATTCCCATCCTGGGCACGCGCATAGATGTTCTTGAGCGCGAAACTCTTTTTGAGATCGACCAGGCCGTCGCTGACTCCGAAGTAGCCGCTGGTGGTTTTAGTGAACGGCAGACTACTGGCGAGCGCCGATGCTATGCCGCCATCGGAAGCGACGAGGGTGTCATCGATGCTATATCCGGTGTCATGCATGCCGCTGTTGTTGATCGAAGGGTCGTAGTAAACATAAAGCTGCACCGGACCCGTCTTGAGCCGTTGGAACTTGACTTGAATCAGCAGCGTGTCGCGGTCGGGATCCGTGATGTAGCTCTTGGTGATGCGATAGCGTCCGGCTTTCGACGTGTTTACCTGGCGGAAGCTCAGGACCTCGGTGTCTGGGACCTCGATCTGGTGCGACGTGTCTTCGGATTCGCGCTCGACCCAGCTCTTGCCGTCGGTAACCACAAACTCCAGCTGGCGCACATTCGCCTTATCGACGGTCGGGTAGTACACCTCGTTGAGTGTGCCTTCACTGCCAAGCGTGTACCAGAGCTTCGAGCCGAGTGAGTTTGAGGTCCCAACCGCCATCTTGTTGCCGCTGGTCCAATGAGCCATTTGTCCCGGGGCCCCGGGAGCGACTTGTGCGAATGAAGAGCTAAGAAATGCGAAAACCAGGAAAGGAAAAAGACCGCGACGCATGAAGCAGATTCTGGCACACCAAATGAACGAGGGCAACGCAGCTGGATTCTTATGCGGTTCTTTCAAAATTGAAGCCACGCCCGAGTGTTTAAGAAATTCAAACTCGCCTGGGAAACTTGTAGTTAGCTTCGGAACCGGCTGCGATAGCGGTCGGGTTCGAAAGTTAAGCTTACCCATTTCCTACCGGGAACGGTTCGGATGCCTGCCCCTCCAGACACTTCGCGATCTTGCGATTGCGATCCGGCAATGCTCTTATATTGAGCTACTTACGCTTGGTTACCCGTGCCCGGAAGCCGCAGTTACTGAGGTACATTGACCCTCCGTCACGTTGGCCCTACTCTAGGCTCGGCAACAGAGACATGGCTGCACCAGCCAGCCGCGGAGAGTCCAGAGCACATTCAGGACGGCCGCGCATAAGACGTATGCAGAAGCTAATTCAAATCGTGGCAATCGCGTTCGTGCTGATATGCAGTGCTGCGGCGCAGCCTGCCGAACGCCAGATTGTGAAGCAGCAGGTCCCTGAATATCCCGCGCTGCTCAAGAAGATGAAGATTGGGGGCACGGTAAAGCTCAGTGCCACAGTCGCGCCTGACGGCACGGTAAAGAAGACGAAGATGAACGGAGGCAATCCGATGCTGGGCGAGTTTGCCTGCGCCGCGGTGAGCAAGTGGAAATATGCTCCTGCCGCTCAGACTTCCAACGTACCTGTCGAGATCGTCTTCGAGCCTAAGTCGGCCTCCGTATCGGTGAAGTAGTTTTACTTACCCGCGTAGCTCACGCGCCAGATCGAATTGGTTCCATCATCGCTCACCAGAAGCGATCCGTCCGCAGCCACGGCGACTCCTACAGGACGTCCCCACACTTGTCCATCGGGACGCACGAATCCAGTGAGGAAATCTTCGTACTCGCCGCCCGCGTGGCCGCTCTGGTGTAGAGGGACGCGAACCACTTCATATCCGGAACGCTGGTGCCGATTCCACGAGCCATGCTCCGCGGCAAAAATGTCTCCCTGATATTCCGCGGGGAATTGTTTCCCGTCGTAGAAGAGCATCTCAAGGGAGGCGTTGTGCGGTTGCACCAGCACGTCGGGGACGATGACCTTGTCCTTCAGTTCCGGATGCTTGCCCTGATGCCGCGGATCCTGATGCGGTCCGATGTAGTACCACGGCCATCCGTAGAAGCCACCCTCCTGAACATGCGTGATGTAGTCAGGAGGAACGTTGTCTCCGATAGCGTCGCGCTCGTTCGTCGAGCACCAGATCTCTCCCGTTTTGGCATTCGTGGCGATGCCGACGCAGTTGCGAATTCCCCACGCGTACACGCGTTCGCCGCCCCCGTCCGGATCAAACTCCAGGACATCGGCGCGGTGAAATTCGACAGGATTGTTGTCGCTATCGTCGACGTTGGAATGCGAGCCGACCGACACCAGCATCTTCTTCCCGTCTTGGGAGAAAGTGATGTCGCGTGTCCAATGGCCGCCGCCGCGCAGCCTTCCGCCGCCGGGAAGGTCGGTAATTTTCTGCGACCGTCCCCGAGCCTTCAGGTCGCCGTTCTGATACGGGAAGCGCACCACCGAATCCGTATTTCCCACGTACACCCACTGTGGATTCGCTCCCGGCGGATAGAACGCGATGCCGAAAGGCTTATTTAAGCCGCTCGCAAAGACTTCTGTGCGCTCGGCTTTGCCATCTTTCGTGACTCCGCGAAAAACCTTGATGTTGCCCGGATCGCTCTCGGCGAGAAATACGTCTCCGTTGGGCGCAGTGCGGAGCAGTCGAGGATTGTCCAGACCGCTGGCATACATCTCGACTTTGAATCCGCCGGGAGCCTGCGGCCATGCGTTGCTGGGGCGCGGAACCATATCGGGACCATTGTCGATCGAATTGGTGGCGTAGGGCGGGGGAAGGTCGGCAACGGTGATCTTGTGCACGATGCCCGGAGCTTGATTACGAAAGTCGGCGAATATGACGGAACGGCGCGTCTGAGCGCGTAGCCAGATCGCTGCGGAAATGAGGAGAGCTGCAGCCAGAAGAAAGCGGAACGTCGAATGGAAGCGCATGGTCAGTCCTTTGCATCAACGATAACAAAGACCCGAGGCGTGTCGCTCCGGTTGTGAGCACTGAAACACCCGAGATGATTCGCACCTCTCGCTGTTGGCCCGTTAGGTTAGCTAACTTAAGCCGCAACTACTTCTAACAGCTCCAGCACGGTTCTGCGCACTGGTCGCATCAGCGGGAGGCCTGACAGTCGAATCAGGTTCACGACTAATGCGAGGCTCTTCTCCATCAGCAGCATCGTGCCCTTCTTTTCTTCCGAGCGGTCATAGATCCAGAACAGGATCAAACTGAGTTGATACAGCCAGAGCAAACGAGGCAGGTGCGGCACGAGATCGGCGGGCACTTTCACGTCTGCGTCGGAGGTCGCCACACGAAATAGCTCGATCGCGCGTTCCCGAATCGGTCGCGTCTCATCGCTGAAAGGAGAGAGAGGATCGGTTGCATCCGGCGAATGCTTGAACAGCGCGCCGAGAAACTTGAGATTTGGCTCCAGCAGTTCAAAGCGCCTCTCCATGACCACGCGAATCCTGTCCCGCAGTTTCTTTTCCTGGGCTATGGCGTCGAGCGTCGGCTGATGTCCGCTTTCTTCGTTCTCCTGGTAAAAGGCGAGCACGATCGCGTCTTTCGAATCGAAGTAATAGTAAGCGGCTCCCAACGCGACACCGGCCTGGCGGGCGATGTCGCGCATCGTTGTCTGTTCGAAGCCTTTGTCGCGAAACATTTCCAGAGCGGCGTCATAAATGCGCCGCCGCGTGGCCTCCGCTTTGGGCGTGGAACGGGCGCGAACGGCTTCATTCGCCGTGGTTGTTATCGTCATCGCAGGTACTCACCGATTGTCGTTAATTATAATCTTGAACATGTTCGCAATATCTTGTATCCGCGTGATAACAGGGTGCTTGTGTGAGGGCAGCTAAAGGACAGGCACGCGCGCAGAACGCGATACGCCTTTTTTCAACGAAAACTTGCCTTCGCATCCATCGGAGCAACGTATATAGCTGGTGAGCAGGCAAGCGGCTCGTAGTCATCGGACCTACGGTTGAAACTTGATGAAGCAGGCTTCGCGGCGTTGGTGGAGGAGCACCAGGCAATGGTGTTCAGCATCGCACTGCGTTTCTTGCGTGACCGCGCAGTAGCCGAGGAACTGGCGCAGGACGTGTTTCTGAAGCTCTATCGCGAGCTCCCGAAGCTGGAATCGCCCGAGCACGTAAAGTTCTGGCTGCGCAAGGTGATCAGCCATCGCTCGATGGACTACAGCCGTGGAGCGAGGGTGCGCCGCGAAGTTGGCCTGGATGATGTTGCGGAGCCGGCTTCGCACTGGAAGTCGGGTGACGTTTTGCTCCAGGATGCGCTGCGCAAGCTGGTGAGTTCGCTTCCGGATGATGCGAGGATGATGATCGTGCTCCGCTATCAGGAAGAGATGGAGCCGCAGGAGATTGCCAATACTCTCGGTATTCCCGTGGGAACGGTGAAGAGCCGATTACGCCGAAGCCTCGTCCTTCTTCGGGGAAAGGTACAAAGATTGATGGGAGAGCCGGCGCGATGAACGATCTGGAACGACAATTGAAAGAAGCCCTGCGACGCAGCGATCCCCCACCGCATTTTGCTCAGCGCGTTCTTGCTCGAGTTGCGCAGGAGAATGCTCCACATAGCCCTCCGGCCCGCCTGCCTGTTTGGCGTTTACCGGTAATGCGTTGGGCCGTTGCGGCTGTAATCGTTCTAGTTGCAGGTTTGGGTGGTGTCGGTTATCGCGTTCACGAGCAGAAAGCTGAGGAGGCGCAGGCGCTCGCGGCGAAGAGGCAGGTCATGCTGGCACTGCGCATCACCAGCAGCAAGCTGCGAGTAGTGAAGCAAAAGGTGCACAACGCAGAAGACGCACAGAAATCGGGAAACACTTTATGAAAAGCACTCTAATCGCATTTCTTCTGACCATCGGCATGGCTCTGACCGCCCACGCGCAAGAGCTGAAGATGCCGGTCGATTTGGACAAGCTCGCCGCCAAGGCCAGCGAGACAACCGAGGTCACATTGAACGCGCACATGCTGCAGCTCGCCGCCAAATTCATGAACGATGATGAGGGCGACCGCGAAGCGCGCGAGTTGGTGAAGAAACTCAAGGGCATTTACGTCCGGAGCTTCGAGTTCGATGAGCCGGGGGCATACTCGCCCTCCGATGTTGAGGGCCTTCGCATGCAGCTGAAGCCGCCAATGTGGGAGAAAGTTGTAGGCGTGCGCAGCCGGCGTGATGGAGAAAATGCCGAAGTCTATTTCAAAAGTGACAGCAGCGATGTGATCCAGGGACTCGTTGTAATTGCCGCCGACCCGCGAGAGCTCACTATCGTCCACATTGACGGTCCGCTTGATCCAAGCGATCTCGAAAAGCTGGGAGGCGATTTCGGCGTTCCCAGACTCCAGGCGCCGGCGCGCCCTAAGGCGAAGCCGTCCGCGGCGGGTGCTCAATGAAGCGCGTCCTGCATATGCTGTTTGTGTGCTTACTCTTCTCTGCCGCCTGCGCAGCCAGTGAGATGGATCGCGTAGTTCACAACCTTGAGCTTGAGCTGGGAGTTCGGCATACGCATATCCCTCTTCTGGGCATGGCCATGTTCATGGGAAAAGTCGCGACCGGTTTCCAAATGCCCGGCGCCAAGATCGCTGTATTTGAAGACGAGCGCCTGGCCGACGCTTCTCCCGAGCAGATTGAAGAGGCTATGTTGAAGGCGCTTGGCCCGCAGTGGACGCCATTCGTGAAGTCAATCTCCCGGCATGGTGAGGAGCAAAACTGGATTTACGTTGCAGAAGACGGCAAAAAACTCCAGATGTTTATTGCCAGCGTGGAACGAAACGAGTTGTCTCTGGTTCAGGTGAAGATCAACGAGAAGCAAATGCGCAAGTGGATCGACGAGCCCGAGGAGATGGCCCGGCAGCACTGATCCCGATATGCGCGTCCGCACGCAGTTACACGCGCAGTTGCTCCTCCTCATTGTCTGTTGTGCTTCTGCATTCGCGCAGACTCCCACCTTCCGCTCCGACGTAAACCTTGTCACGCTTACCTTTACTGTGCGCGACTCGGCGGGACGGCTGGTGGGAAATCTGAGTCAGAGTGACGTTGAAGTGTTCGACGACGCGATTCCGCAAAAGATCCGCTTCTTCGCGCGCAGCACCGACCTTCCTCTAACGATCGGGCTTGTCGTCGATGCCAGCGACAGTCAAAGCAAGTTCATTCGACGGCATCGTGGCGATGTCGAGAAATTTCTTAGAGACGTCCTGGGTCCGAAGGACCAGGCGTTCCTGGTCTGTTTTGGAAATCACTTGCGACTGGTCTCCGACCTTACCTCTTCAACCGCGCAGATCATGGACAATCTGGAAGCTTTTGATCACAGCAAGCGCAGCTTTCCCGAAATTGGACCGCGGGAAATTCGCGAGGAGGGCACAGCTTTTTATGACGCCATCTATTACGCCGTGAATGAGAAGCTAAATATCACGTCGCAAGGCCATCGCGCCCTGGTTGTCTTCAGCGACGGCCAGGACAACTCAAGCGCCCATCACATGCTTGATGCGATTGAGGCGGCGCAGCACGGCGATGTGCTGGTGTATTCCATTCGCTACACCGAGGAAAGGCGGCACCTGAAGGCGCGCGACAAGTACGGCATCCGCGTCATGCGTCGCATCTCCCGCGATACCGGCGCAGCTGACTTCGACGCCACGCGCGGCGATCTCGATCAAACATTCCGCGATATCGGCGCAGAACTGCGCGCGTTATACGAAGTTGGCTATCATGCTGACGGTCTCACTCGAGATAACTCATTCCACAAGGTCGCGGTGAAAGTGAAATCGGAGGGGCTCACAGCGCGATCCAAGGCGGGCTACTTTGCCGGAACTCCCGAGGCCGACGTCCATCCAGACGAGCGCTGACTTTTGTCACTAGGGCGGCGCATGCCGATCGCGAGCGTTCTTCTAATTCACCAATGCAATCGTGAAGCCGTCATAACCCTTGCTGCCGACGGTCTGGATGGTGGTGGCCGTGACCCGCGTCTCTTTAGCCAACATTTCGTTGAGCCGCCGCACGCCTTGTATATCTGGATCGGGGCTTTGTGACTCGATCACTCCACCTTTGCGAATCACGTTGTCGATGATCAGCAGGCTGCCGGGACGCGAGAGCTTTAACGACCAGATGAAGTAGTCCGGAATCGTAGCTTTGTCGGCATCGATAAAGATGAAATCGAACGGGCGCTTTTCTGCGGCTAGCTGTTTCATGCTGTCGAGAGCAGGTCCCAGCTGGATTTCGACCTTGCCGGCCAATCCTGCGCGCTCGATGTTCTTTCTCGCGACGTCTGCATGCTTTGCGCTGATTTCTAAGCTGATCACACTGCCGTCTTTGGGAAGGGCGCGCGCCAGCCAGATAGTGCTGTATCCGCCCAGCGTTCCAATCTCAAGGATGCGCTTGGCGTTGATCGAGCGCGCCAGAATATGCAGCAGCTTGCCCTGATTGGGAGTAACGGCAATCGCCGGGAGTTCCGCTTTGGTGCTTTCCTCGAGCGCCGCATCGAGCGCTACGTCAGACGAGATGACGGTGCTGCTGATGTAATCGTCGACCGCTGTCCATTGTTCCTGGTTCATCAGAATCCTCAAGAGCCGTGAAGATAATGGAGTCCTATAATCTTGTCATGTCTGCATTGCATTGGTCACGCTGTCCAGTGGTCGAAAGCGTGCCCGGGAAGCTGGGGGGCGCATGGGTGTTTCGCGGAACTCGCATACCGGTATCTCTGATTTTCGAAAATCTCGAAGCAGGGATGACGGTTGACGAGTTGCTCTCCACCTACCAGGGACTCACCCGGGAGCACGTCGCTGCAGTTCTGGAATTTGCAGCACAGAGTTCGCAAGCGCCAAATGCAACGCGCTGATGAAGATTCTGTTCGATCAGAACACGCCGGTGCCGATTCGGGACTACCTGACCGGACACATTGTGAGAACCGCCAGTGAGCAGGGGTGGAGTACTCTGCTGAATGGCGATTTGCTACGCGTGGCAGAAGAAGCTGGCTTCGAGTTGCTAATCACTGCCGATAAGAACATTGCGTATCAGCAATCTTTTCGCGAGCGGAAAATCGCGCTGCTTGTTCTCGGCAGTGGTCAGTGGCCGGCGATTAGGAACTGTCTGGAAAAGATCGCAGCAGCTATCCAGGCCTGCCGGCCAGGAACGGTGACCTTCCTCGAAATACCGTGAAGGTTCCTCAACCTTGCGATTACTCCTGCAGGCCAAAGGTCATCTTCACACCCGCGACTTCAATCACGTCGTTCTCGGCGAGTGGCTTTTGACCAATTACTTCCTCTCCGTTCACTTTGACTTTGATCTTCTTCTCCGAAGCGGCGATCACGTAAGCCGTGTCGCGTTTGGAAATGATGGCCGCCATTTTTGGAGCGAACCAGCCTTTTAGCTTGATCGAAGCCATGTTGGATTTGCCGATGACGCTCATCTTGCTCGTGAGCAGATATTGAGACTGGTCGGTCTTGCCGCTTACCACATTCAGCATTCCCACTTTCTCGATCGGTGGCGGCGGTACCGAGTAAGTCTGCGTGGGAGCGTGACCGCTCGTCGCCGAGGCAGGCGCCGGTCCAGGGGCTGGCGCGGGTGGTTGTGACCCACCGGGAGAATGCGAGTGCGACAGCATCTCTTTCATTTTCTTGGTGTCGAGCATCATCGTGTGCTCGAGCTTGGGGACAGTAGGTCCGGCCTTCTCCTGTTGGGCCACGCCAGGACCTGAGGGAAGAGGCTTGCCCTCATCGGTGAAAGCAAGGGTGTGCTTCCCGATCAGTATTGAATCGCCATTCTTCAGCGGCTGTTTGCTGATGCGGGCGTTGTTAACGTAAGTCCCATTCAGGGAATTGTTGTCTTCGACAACATACTTGTCGGTGTCCCAGTAGATCTTCGCGTGATGGCCGGAGACGGCGAGGTTGTCGATCTGGATCACGTTGTCGGGCAGACGTCCGATTGTGACCGCTGCCTGGGAGAGCGGTACTTCTTTCAGAGTCGCCTGCTCGAATTTTAGGAAGAGTTTCGCCATGATTGTCCTCCGCCGCGCAGGAAGCTTGCGAGCCTTGCATACCAGGGCTCTTCAGCTACCCGCAGCAGCAGACAAGTGATGTTGTCGTCTCCGCCTCGTTGTTTGGCTGCGTTAATTAAATCTTCGCACGTCCGGTCAAGCGAGGGCGAGTTCGACATGATCTTTTTGATTGCATCGTCCTTTACCAGTTTGGTTAGGCCGTCCGTTGCCAGGAGATAGATGTCATTGCGCAGCGCGATCAGGTCCTGGACGTCGGGCTCGACACGATCTTCCGAACCCAACGCCTTGATGATGATGTTCTGCATGTCCGACTGCTCCGCCTGCTCTAGCGTGATCATCCCGCGGCGATACTGCTCCATCACCAGCGAATGGTCTTGCGTGAGGAGATCGAGCACGCCGTCGCGAAGGCGATAGATGCGGCTGTCGCCCGCGTGCGCGATGGTGACAAAGTTCTCCTGGATCATCAGGCAGACGATGGTGGATCCCATCCCGTGTTGGGACTGCTTTGCCTGTCCGGCTTCATAGATTGCTGTGTTAGCACGTTGGATCGCGCTGGTGAGGCGACGACCGACAAGAGACACTCCTGCCGGGGCGTCGCCGAACTCAGGATAGCTGCTGGTCCTGGCGCCTTCGCGAAAGTAGTCGAGCACGAGTTCGACGCCCATTTGGCTGGCGACCTCACCAGCCAGGGCTCCGCCCATGCCGTCGCAGACAACGTAGAGTCCCAGGCGCTGGTCCCAGCCCAGGTTGTCCTCGTTGTTCTTACGGACACACCCGATGTCGCTCTTGCCGGCTACTTGGACCGTCAGGCTCATGAAGAGGCTGAAAAATCTCCTTATTTGGTCAGACGCCCAAGATCAGCAAAAACAGTAGGCCGGCGCTTTCCGGATCTCGCGCTCCAGGGGCACACTTCACCCGCAGCATAGCCCTACGCCATGACTCTACCCGCGTAAGTCCTGGATGGGAAGTGCTTCCGCCGATTCCGAGCCGGAGGACTTCTACGGTCGTGAACAGTTCCGGCTGCTGCGGCCAAGGTTTATTCTGGTGCGCCATCGTTGTCAGGAGGACCTCCATGCGATTTGTCGTAGCCCTTCTTCTAGCTTCCGTGAGCGCCATTGCGCAGACCCCGGTCACCGACGCCAAAAGCTACGTTAAATACGACCAGCCCACCATCGTGTTGGACCACGTGCGCGTGATCGACGGAACTGGTGCTCCAGGCAAACCAGATCAAATGCTGGTGATCGCGAATGGAAAAATTCAAAGCATCGCTGCCGCAGGACAGCCGCCCGCGGGAGCGCAGGTGCTCGATCTGAGCGGCGATTCGGTCTTCCCGGGCATAGTCGGAATGCACGACCACATGTACTATCCCGCGCCCATGCGGAATCTGGCTCTATATCCGGAACACGCGTGGAGCTTTCCACGGCTGTATCTCGCGGCCGGCGTAACTACGATCCGCACTACCGGTTCGGTGGAACCGTACACCGACCTTGAAATCAAGAAGGAAATTGATGAGCGCAAAATGCCGGGCCCGAAGATGCACGTGACTGGACCCTACCTCGAAGGCCAGGGGGCGTTCACCCCGCAGATGCATCAGCTAGCGGATGCTGAGGACGCTCGCCGCACGGTGAACTATTGGATCAGCGAAGGGGTCACCAATTTCAAGGCATATATGAACATCACCCGCGATGAGTTGCGAGCGGCTGCCGAAGAGGCACATAAGAAAAACCTGAAGATCACCGGACATCTGTGCTCGATCGGCTTCCGCGAAGCGGCTGCGCTGGGAATCGACGATCTGGAGCACGGAATCATCGTGGATTCCGAGTTCGCTCCTTCCAAGCAGCCGGACAAATGCCCTCCGCAGAGAGACATCCGGGACACGCTGCTGAAGCTGGACATCCAGGGCGAGCAGGTGCAGTCCATGATTCACGATCTTATTGCTCATCACGTCGCGATGACTTCAACCTTGCCGGTCTTCGAAGGCTCGGTTCCCGGACGTCCACCAATTCGGCAAGCTAATCTGGACGCAATGTTGCCCGAAGCTCGCCAGGCATACTTAAACGTGCGGGACAATTTGAATAAGAACGCGGCGCAGTCGCAGGCCCCGGCATCATTCAAAAAGGAGGAAGAGTTCGAGTTCGCATTTGCCAAAGCGGGCGGTTTGCTTCTCGCCGGCCTCGATCCTACGGGCAACGGCGCCGTGGTCGCAGGCTACGGGGATCAACGCGAGATCGAATTGCTAGTGGAAGCCGGATTCACGCCGCTCGAGGCCCTTCGCATCGCCACCTACAACGGGGCGCAATACCTTGGGCTGCTCGACCAGATAGGAACACTCTCCGCGGGCAAGCAGGCAGACATCGTGGTCGTGAAAGGCGACCCTTCGAAAACCATCTCCGACATCGAAAACGTGGAACTCGTGTTCAAAGATGGCATTGCTTATGACCCTGCGAAACTGGTGAAGGATGCCAATGGGTTCGTAGGGCTGAAATAGCGCTCGGAGCTGGCGAGGCGCTCGCGTTCATAACAGTCTTGACGTTAGGTTCTCATTATGAGAACATAGTCCCGAATGCGCATCATCAGGCGCAGTGCACTCGTTCAATTTTGGAGTAAGCACCCCAATGCAAAGTCTAGTCTCGAATCGTGGTACGCGGTCATGCGTGCGGCCACGTGGAGAACTCCGGCGGATCTGAAAAATATCTACCCCAATGCGGACTTCGTCGGGAGAAGAACGGTCTTTAATATTGGCGGCAACAAATATCGATTGATCGCGCGTGTCAACTACACCGCACAGCGGATATTTGTTCTTTATTTATTGACACATGCCGAGTACGACCGAGGGGACTGGAAACGGTGACAACAACAGCGATACAAATCGACGAAAAAACCTACGGTCAGCTCTTGCGGCGTGCGCTGCCGCATGTGATCCGCACTAAAGAGGACTATGAGCGGCTAGGGTCCGAGTTGTTGCGGCTTGACGAGCTGGAGTCGCCTACGCCAGAGCAAAAAGAATTGGCCGAGCTGCTGACGGTCTTAATCGAAGAGTATGAAGAGCGGCGCTACCCAATCCGCAAAGCCAGC
Organism: Acidobacteriota bacterium; assembly: GCA_019243475.1. Lineage (GTDB taxonomy): Bacteria > Acidobacteriota > Terriglobia > Terriglobales > Acidobacteriaceae > Gp1-AA112. The sequence continues at coordinate 19,680 of JAFAUE010000368.1, forward strand.
CCCCGTCAGGTTCTACTCCATTTAATGGAAGCTCGCGGGCTTACTCAGAAAGATCTCTGGAAGCTCTTCGGCTCAAAAGGAATAGCTTCTGAAGTCTTAAATGGCAAGCGTGCAATCAGCAAGAGCCAGGCACGTAAGCTTGGAGATTTCTTCAAGGTCAGTGTAGAGCTGTTCATCTGAACGCAGCTTCTTTACTTCCGCCCGTGCCCCTGATCTTCCATTTTGGTTTTGGCGTTCACGCGAGCAGTGATCTCGTTGCGGACTTCCCATAGCTCTTTGTAAAGCACATGCTCCTGCCGCTGGCGGAGG
>JAFAUE010000001.1 GCA_019243475.1 Acidobacteriota bacterium
CCAGGTACCTCGGCGCATGGGAACGTGCTAGGCGGACAGGATACGAGCATCGGTCCCGGCGGTCCGAATATTGCCACCGCAGTGGCCACCTGCACGAACGCGAACTGCAAGGCCATCAACCCGAAGGGCGTGCCCGTCGGTGTCAACCTCTTCAGCAACCCCGTGGCGGTATATGACGGCTTCCACAATCCCATTCTGGGAATCAATCTCAGGGATGCGGGACAGGGACAGCTTCGCGGCCTGCCGTACTGGAACATGGACCTCAGCGTTCGCAAGAACCTGCGGATCACCGAGCGCGTGAGCACCGAGGTTCAGTTCCTATTCCTGAACGTGTTTAACCACATGCAATTCGCCGATCCAACACTCAATGCCACGTCGCCGACGAGTTGGGGAATCCTCAACACCCAGGGGAACACTCCACGGCAGATGGAGTTTGGCTTGAGGGTCAGCTTCTAGAGAGTAACTACCGGGAATTACCGCCTGTAAGCAGTTATTGGCCGGTCGCGTTAAATCGCGGCCGGCTTTTTCTTGGTGTGCCAGCCGAGAGTTGCAACTGTTTGCGACCGCAATCGTGACACCTCACCCATCCGCTACCGCAGACGGTTCTGTACGAACTCCATAGCTGGGACGGATAGCTCTTATCAATATTTTCAGGCGTTCAGTCCCGCTATAACGCATTTACTCCCTGACAACAGTTGACGTCCTGTGCTAATCTCCGCGACCAAGTAATGCCGCCCAATCCCGCATGCGCCATATCACCCCTCGGTGGGAGAGGGCTTTTATTCTGCTGTTCTGGGCCCCGGTTCATAAGAGCGTCTGGCATTTTCACTCAGCGCTGAATGGCGTTTGAGACTTTCTGGAGGGACGCATGATCACGCACCCCATGCTGCGTCAGGATTCGAATCTGATTCGCAGCCGCCGGCCTAACTGCCGTCACACAGGGCAATTCCAAAATTGGAAAGTGTCCGTAAGCATCCTGCAGATTGCAGCACTGATGCTTATGCTCCTGCTAAGTGCCACTCTGGCGCTCGGGCAATCCACGGCTAGTGGAACCATAGTGGGAACAGTATCCGATCCCCAGGGAGCGGTCGTACCCGGCGCAGACGTTGCGCTCACCGACCGAACGACCAACGCAACACTCAAGACCTCTTCTAACAAAGATGGTCACTTTGTCTTCGTGAACGTGGCACCGTCCACTTACGACCTCAAGATCACGAAGTCAGGTTTTCAGACGGCATTGGTCAAACAGCAGCAGGTTCAGGTCGGCCAGTCGTTGACTGAAGATGTGACCCTGACGCTAGGCTCGGTGACCCAGGAAGTCACGGTAGAGACCACGGGCACCGAACTGCAAACGCTGAACTCCACCGTGGGCAATACCGTCAGCGGCATCGCGCTCGAGTCGATGCCTGCAATCGGCGGTGATGTAAGCACGTTCGTCGAACTGCAGCCTGGTGTCGCGCCGAACGGAGCGGTTGCCGGAGCGGTTCAGGATCAGAGCACCTTCCAGCTCGATGGCGGCAACAATACCAGCGACATGGATGGCAGCATGAGGACGTACACGCCCAGCTTCGGTGGAGACCCGACCGGCGGAGTCGGGGCCGGCAACGGCCTGCGTGGTGGCTCCACCTCCGGCGGTGTTCCTACCGGTGTGATGCCCACACCTTCTGACAGCATCGAGGAATTTAAGGTCAACACCGCGAACCAGACAGCCGACTTCAATAGCTCGGCCGGTGCCCAGGTGCAGGTGGTCACCAAGCGCGGCGGCAATTCCTATCACGGCACGGTATATGAGTATTACCTTGACAATAATTTCAACGCGAACAGGTGGGAGAACAACTTAACCGGCACGCCTCTTCCGTCCTACCACTACAGCCGCTTCGGCGCGGCTTTTGGCGGACCGCTCCTTCCGAAAGAAATTCTCGGCGGGAAGACCTATTTCTTCGCCAACTATCAAGGGTTTCGCTGGCCCAATTCAATCACGATTGAAAAAGCGGTTCCAAGCCAGAACATGCGCAACGGAATCCTCAACTTCGGTACTCTGGCGAGTCCGAACCTGTTCAATCTGAATAAGAGCGATCCGCGCGCGGCAACCGATGCTGGAAATGGCATCAATCCAACCATTCAGGCGTTCTGGAACAAATACATGCCGTTGCCCAACGATCCGAGCTGTGGAGTGTTACTCGGCACCCGCTGCGATGGGGTCAACGTGCAAGGATTCAAAGCCAACCTTCCCGTGCGTCAGAGCGACAATTTTGGCGTCATTCGTATTGACCACGACTTCGGCGCCAAGTGGCACTTCAACAGCAGCTACCGGTACTACAAACTCACTCGCGCGACCAATGATCAGGTGGATATCGGTGGATTCTTTCCCGGCGACACATTGGGAACGCCGGCATCGCTTTCCAATCGCCCGCAGGTTCCCTGGTATATCGTAGCTGGCCTTACCACGAACCTTACCAGCAACACTACCAACGATCTTCACTACAGCTTCCTGCGTAACTGGTGGCAGTGGGGAACGCAGAATGCTCCTCCACAATTGCCTGGATTAGGCGGAGCGCTGGAGCCACTCGGCGAACAGCAAAACAATGTCCTTGCTCCTTACAACGTGAACGCCCAACAAGTGCGCACACGTTTTTGGGATGGCATGGATCACTATGTGCGCGATGACATTACTATGCTGCACGGCAACCACCTGTTCAGTTTTGGCGGCGCCTACCAGCACAACTACAACTACCATCAGCGCACCGACAACGGCGGCGGAATTAACTTCACCACAACCTATCAACTGGGGGATGGAAGCGGCGCCGCGAATTATGATTTCTCTGCGCTCTATGGCGGCAGCGGACAAGCGGAGAGCAGCACGTTCGATCGCTACATGGCATCGATGCTCGGCATTGTGACCGATTCACAGGTCGCCTATACGCGAACCGGACAAAGTCTGACCCTCAATCCGCCGCTCACGCCGGCCTATGACCAAAGCACGATTCCTTACTACAACGTGTATTTCAGCGATAGCTGGCACATCAAACCCAGCCTGACGGTCACCTACGGGCTCGGCTGGACGTTGGAAATGCCGCCCACCGAGGCCAACGGAAAGCAGGTGATCCTGGTGGATTCTGCTGACCAGCCGATCCAGATCGATAATTACATCCGGCAGCGGCAGCAGCAAGCATTGCAAGGCCAGGTTTACAACCCGCAAATCGGTTTCTCGCTGATCGGCAATACGGCCAATTCACCTAAATATCCATACGACCCGTTCTACGGTGCCTTCAGTCCCCGCGTTGCTGTTGCCTGGAACCCTCACTTCGGAGACGACTGGGCGGGGAAGGTCTTCGGCGACGATAAGACGGTGATCCGCGCTGGATACGGTCGCATCTTCGGCCGTCTCAACGGCGTCAATCTGGTTCTGGTACCTCTTCTTGGTACCGGATTAATTCAAGCCGTGCAGTGCAACCAGGTGTTCGCGGCCGGCACATGCGGTCCGGGAACGCCGACGGCTGCCAACGCCTTCCGCATCGGCGTGGATGGACTTGTAGCGCCAATTCCAGCAGCGACGCCTACCCTGCCACAGCCCGCTTATCCGGGCTTCAATCTTGCGGCCTCTGCCGCAGCCGGCACCACGCTCGATCCTCATACACGTCCAAATGTGATTGATTCGGTCGACTTAACCGTACAACGTCAACTGAGTAACAGGATGACGTTGGAATTCGGTTACATCGGTCGCTACATCAACGATGAATTCCTTCCCATCGACATCAATGCCGTGCCTTACATGATGACCTTGGGCGGGCAGAGCTTCTCGTCGGCCTACGCGAGTCTCGAAACCGCTCTCGGTTGCACCACCTCGGTGAGCGCGTGCAACAGCACGATTCCGCCGCAATTCCTTGCCGACGGCAAGACGGCGAATCCCGCGTTTGCTGCTTTCGTCAATTCGCTCCCGCAGCAGGCGTTCTTTACCTCGTCGCTCAATGCCTCCTTTTGCACGGGCAACTACAAAGGAACCGGCGGTACGCCGCTGCCAAACTGCACGGCTGCGCTGGTCAACTCGCAGGTCACCAACCTGGTTCAGCAGAGAGTCTGGAGCCTGTGGACTGCCTTGGATAAGGGCGGAACGAAGGCCGGCTTCAACTTCCCCTGCTCCATGTTGACATGTCTAGGACCCGGCCAGCAGGCCGCGCAGCTCTCGACCGGCTTTTCCCTGAATGCCAACAACGGTTACGGGAATTACAACGGCGGCTTCGTCACCTTGAGGATGAACGACTACAAAGGGCTGACGCTGCAGCAGAACTTCACCTACAGCAAGGCCCTGGGAACAGGAGCGGTCACCCAATCGACCAGTTCGTACACTGCCAACGATCCTTTCAACATCAGTAACATGTACGGACTGCAGTCGTGGGACCGTAAGTTCATCTACAACCTCTTCCTGGTGTACCAGCCGCCGTACTACAAGAATCAACAGGGCGTTCTGGGACACCTGCTGGGAGGCTGGAACTTCTCGCCGATCTTTGCGGCAGGTAGCGGAGCTCCCGACTACTGCAACACGCGCACTGATGCGCAGGCGTTCGGAGGAGGAGATGGGACCAACTTCTCTGACAACGAGCAATGCCTGTTCAACGGCAAGAACCCAGGCAACTCCCAGCATGGCAACGTGCTTGGAGGGGCGGATCCAAACAAAATCAACGTCGGAACCTCGGTTGCGCAGTGTACCAACGCAAACTGCACGGCGATTAATCCGGGTGGCGTGCCGGTCGGCATCAACATGTTCTCCAACCCAGTCGCGGTATTCGATCAGTTCTACAACCCGATTCTAGGTGTCAACACTCGGGATGGCGGCGCTGGATCGATCCGCGGTCTGCCGTACTGGAACATGGACTTGAGCGTGAGAAAGAACTTCAAGATCACGGAACGAGTCAATACTGAATTCCAGTTCCTGTTCCTGAACGTTCTGAATCACATGCAATTCGCCGATCCGACTCTGTCAACGAGCACACCGAGTACGTGGGGAGTGCTCAACACGCAAGGTAACACCCCGCGCCAGATAGAGTTTGGACTCCGCGTGAACTTCTAACCTGAAAACGTAGGACTCTTTGGAACCGGCATCGGGTAACCGATGCCGGTTTTGTTTACTACGGTAGCCCAAAGCGGAGCTCCACTGTCGAGTCGCTGTCGAAGAAAATTCCCTGCTAATTCCCTGCGAATTCCCTGCCCCATCGTAAAAATTGCGGATTCTGGGCAGAAACTTGTAACATCCGCGTTGGAAAATTTTTTGCGGGAAAAAATTCCCTGCGAAATTCCCTGCCCAGGGAATTTGGCCTGTCCAGCTTCAGGCTCCTGCGGCAGTTCAGAACTCGTGGGTGGTAGCGCTGGTTTCGAACTCGTGGTCGGGAGTAATGACCGTCCCGTGCTTCTGGATGAGGTACTCGTCGATAAGTACGGCGACCAGCGCGGCCGTCGGGACTGCAACCAGGGCACCCAGGATTCCGGCGAGTGAGCCGCCGATCATCAGGGCTGTGATGACGCCCAAGGGAGGCAAATCGACCGTGGTCTTCATGATGCGGGGGGTGAGGAAGGCATTTTCGAGCTGGTAATAGATCGCGTAGAAGATGAGAACCGCGAGCAGCTTATGCCAGGAGTCGAATGCCGCCACGATGCTGGACAGCGCGAGCGAAGCCAGCGCCCCGACCACGGGCACGATATTCGCCAGCGCGGCGAACGTAGCAAGCACGTAGTAGTACTTCACGTGCAGAATGCCGAAGACGATGCCGGTGCTCAGTCCCAGGCTGATCATGAGTGCGCCTTGCCCCACGAGCCAGTGCCGCAGACGGTCTTCAGCGCGCAGCAGAGTGCGCGAAAGGCGCTCACGCTGATCGATCGGCATGAGGGTAATGGCCCAGGCGAAGACCCGCTCGCCGTCGATGATGAAGTACGCAGTCAGGACAATCCCAGTAAACAGGCCGAAGATGCTGCCGGCCAAGCCCGTAAAGAATCCAAAAGCCCCGCCGGAAGCTGCGGCGATGTAGTCGTCGATCTTCGTAACGTCCAGGCCTTCGAGGAAGGGAATGCTGCGCGCTTTCTCGCTCATTTCACGCAGGCGATGCGGCCACTCGGAAGCCATGGAGCGGGCATCATGAAAAAGCGGCGGAATCGCGAATACGAGAAATAGGGTTAGCGCGGTGGCGAGTCCGACGATCAAAATGAGCAGCGCTATCCCATGGCCCGGACGCCATCTGCCAATGTGAATCCGACCAATGAGCTGGATTACCGGAGATAATACGACGGCAAAGAGCGCGCTTACATATATCAGGAGAAGAACATTACGAACGATGTAGGCGGCGTAAAGAGCACCGAGCACCGCCAGAGTGAAGAGGATGTCAGAGCGGCGTCTAGGCGCGGGATTGAGAATGGCGGCCATCAGAATCGGGTTATCGGGTCATCTGGTGATCGGGTTATCTGGATTGAAATGGGCTGAGGAATGCGTTGTATCTCACCCGATTACCCGCTAACGATTGTTCTAGTCTCTGAGTACCTCCAAACCAGCGTCCTCAGCCAGGATGCGAACCAGTTTCTGCTGGTGATCCAGAAAAACGAGCCAGTCTGCGGTCTCTGTCTTTAAGTGGAACGTGCTGCATTCCACTTCCTTCCCTTTAACCGAAATCTTTTCCTGATCTTTAAATCCAATGGTGACTGTTTCAGATGCGTGCTGAGCCGGAATAAGTACGCCAAACTGCTGCGGCTCACCTTTACAACTCAGACCGTTGTCCTTGGAAACGCATTGCGCGGCCAGAAATCGCCACATAAGGACTTCGCGGTGCAGGAAGAAGTTGTCGTCGACAATCGGAGTCGAAGTCGGCAGCAGATGCGGAATCGTAAAGGCTTTCTCGTTAGGGCCCGTATTGATGGTCTCGGTCAGGAATTCATCTTTTGGGAAGACCGCAACCGTCGCCTTTACCGGCTGGATTTCCTGCCAATCGTAGCGAACGATATTTCCGCTCGGACTGAGTTCCATTTGCGAACGCTGCGCGGCGCCATCCTGCGCTTTCAACTCAGACTTGATCATGCTGCTGCTGGTCGATTGCTCAATCTTGAAGGTTTCTGTAGCGACGCGCTGCCCTTTGATGTAAATGCCGAAGCTGCCGGAATCTACGATCTGCGCATTCGGCACCTTCGCCGCAACACAAACGGTTATCACCAGGACGCCGGTCAGGGCTGGGAAAATACGTTTCATTCCATCTCCTCGTTTCTCGCCTGCAGTTCACACTGCGCTGCAATCTCTTTCGCAACTTCAGTCGGCTGTTTGCCGTCCGTTATGACCCGTAACTCTGCGGTGCGGTAGAAGGGCAGCCGCTCCTCGTACAAAAGCATCGCTCGATCTCGGTCTTGGAGCAGGGGACGCGATCCTGGAGCGGATGCGCAACGCCGCATCGCTTCCTCAAGGCCGACGTCCAGATGCACCACGCAGGCGGATTGGTCGCGGAGAATCTGCCGGATAGGTTCCTGCACGAAGGCGCCGCCACCCAGAGCGACGACGGCCGGCTCGTCTTCGCGCATTTCAAAAAGCTCGCGCAGCGACTGCGCTTCCATCTTGCGGAATGCCGATTCCCCCTGATGGGAAAACAAGGCTGCGATCGTTTTTCCTGTACGCCCTTCGATGAATGCGTCCAGATCAAAAAACGACCAATTCAACACTCGCGCCAGCTCTCTGCCGACCGTGCTCTTCCCGGAACCCATGAACCCAACGAGCACTACAAGGTCGGACTCGCTCATAGCAAGGCACCGAGAACCGAGCTCAATTTCGGCCGCAAGCAAAGGCGTCAGTCGCTTCTGTCGCGGATTCTATCACCGAAATTTCACGCTTCATCGCTCCAGGCAGGTACCTGCGGAGGTGCACTTTCGTAAGGGAGTGTAGGGGATGGACGAAAAGTTACAGCTGGGAGGAAAGAACCGGTACTAGCAACGGAAGCCAGGAGAGTAATCAAGTCCCAAGGAATGGTACAAGGCAAGAGACCAGCCTAAAAGACGGTCTGCTATCGCCTAGCTTTTCCCCTGTTCCCGGTAACCTGACCCCTGCACCCTGACTTCAGCTATTTTTTTTTTTCCAGCGCTATGCGCTTTTGCCTGGGGCCGAATCAGACCCTCGCGTTCGAGGGAATTTTGGATACCGTCCCACACCTGCGGGCTTGGATCCCGAAGCGGGAGCAGAAGTTTCGCCTGATCGGCGATGTACCGGAGATCCTGGACCAGATCGGAACAGACCTGACACGTCTTCAGGTGTTCCATTTCGGCAGCCTGTCCGCCACTCTCAAAAATGTAGGGCAAGACCTCTTGAAATTCGGCGCACGTCATTTTTTTACGCTCCCCTCCACTCATCGGCGAGCCGCCTTTTCTGCTTTGCTCTGCTTGAGCAAATCGCGCAGCTTCATTCGTGCCTTGTGCAATTGAGACTTGCTGTTGCCGATGGAGCATCCCATCATCTCCGCAATTTCGTTGTGCTCATAACCTTCGATGTCATGCAGCACAAAAATGATGCGGTATCCGGGCGGTAGATTTTCGATCGCGCGCTCCAGATTAACCCGGTCAATTGACCCTGCCAGTACGTTATCCCGGGCTCCAATGTCCTTTTTCGGCCCGTCTTCCTGCTGTGGCTCCAAGGTTTCCTCGAGGGAGACCTCCGGCAGGCCCTTCTTACGCAGGTGCATCAGCACGACGTTCACTGACAGCCGATGTAGCCAGGTTGAGAATGCCGACTCTCCGCGAAAAGTGCCGATCTTGCGGTAGAGCTGCAGGAAGGCTTCTTGCGTAAGGTCTTCCGCCTCAGCAGTATTGCCGGTCATTCTGAGACAAAGCGAGTACACTCGCCGCTTATGCAACCCGTAAAGATTTTCGAAAGCGATAGCGTCGCCGGCTTTGGCTTTCTCGATCGCTTCCGCCTCGTTAAAACCGGGATTCGTAGGCCGACGCACAGGAGTTCTCGCCGCGCCCGCTTTGGCAGTTGTCGTGGTCAAGGCAGGAATGAAGTTACCCTCTGGGGAAATTTGGATGCAGCCGAGCTGCTGGCTGTTGTATCAGATTGGCAGGATTGAAGATAGTTGTGGAAAACCGCCATAAACAGCTGGTTTCCTGCAGCTCCAGACCGGCACGATCAAACCTTTCATCGCAAGGCCAGTTGGTATATTCGACTCGATGGGTGACATCAGCCCGGTTCCGTCCTCTGAGCCACCGCGCTCCGCCGATCCTCGTCGCAATTTGTTTTGGTTGTTCGTCTCCTTCATGGGTATATCCATTCCCCATGAGGCACAGCAACGGCGGGCGATGATGTTTCTGATTATCGGTGTCGTGATCTTCCTGGCTTTTGTTGCTGCCGGCCTGTTCACCATTTTTCGGTTTTGGTGATTCACCTTCGATTTCCTAGCTCACTGCCAATTCGCTTGACAGCTCGGCTGTCCGAATCTAAGTTTTCTTGCCAAAAATCTAATGAGGAGATCCCTATGAAGCTGCACAGAGCCATTCAGGCATTGCTGTTGATTAGCATTTTGGGCCTTTCTGCCGTGGGACAAGGTGGTCCGGGATCAGGTGCCGCAAAGGGAACGTGGAAGTTGAATCTGGGAAAGTCCGATTATGGTCAGCAGCCAAAGCCAACCTCCATGCGTCTGGTGGTGACGTCGGATACAGCGTCATCGGTGAAGTGGACAGCAACAGGGTCGGACGCAAAAGGCAAAGCCATTCATGAGAACTTTGTGGGCGCAATCGACGGGGAACAGTACCCCGTTACTGGCGATCCGCAAGTGAAGTCGGTCGCTTACACCCAAAGTGGCGACGACGTGAAAGGCGTGGTGACAATGAAAGACGGTAGTACGGCAAATGAAACCGTGAGCATGCCCGACAACAACACCCTCAATGTGAAGATTGAGGGTGGCGCAGCAGGAAGCCATTGGGGAACGACCGAGGTTTGGGAGCGAGTCGGCGCGGGCGCGAAGAAAGCCTCAGGGAAGAAATCGGCAAGCTAGCTTCCAACGCAACAAAAATCGATCTCACCGGAGGTGACAACCTCCGGTTTCTTTTTGGGTCATTTGTTTGCCCGGCTTTTCTGCATCTTCTATGATGGGGAGTTCCACGCTCCTCAGGGGGAAGTGGCTTCAATGGCGGCTGATCGCAAAAAAAGCTCGACTCCGAACTTGGTCGAAAGCCCAATTCAGGATCTCTTTGAGGGGCGTCGTCCCTCCTCATCGGAGCGAGAATGGGCAGAAAAGACGCTTGCTCCAGCATTGGAGAAGGCTCCTGAGCGTCCGATCGGAGCCTCGTCTGGAGTAAATCTCGATTCCAATGGCAATGCCAGGTTCACGACCATTTCGGGAATGCCCATTCGCCGTCTCTATACGCAGGCCGATCTTCCTGAGGACTGGACTGCTGAGAAATACCTGGGATATCCCGGTCAGCCGCCATACACGCGCGGCATTCACGCGTCGGGTTATCGCGGGAAGCTCTGGACCATGCGCCAGTTCTCCGGCTTCGCTTCGCCGGAAGAAACAAATCAACGGTACAAATACCTTCTGGCGCACGGTGGCGGCGGGTTGTCCGTCGCTTTCGATCTCCCCACCTTGATGGGTTTCGATTCAGATGCTCCGGAGAGCGAAGGGGAAGTAGGCAAGTGCGGTGTCGCCATCGATTCGTTGGAAGACATGGAGATCCTGTTTGATGGCATCGATCTCGAAAACACCACGGTTTCGATGACGATCAACTCCCCTGCGTCGGTACTCTGGGCGATGTACCTGGTCGTCGCGGAGAAACAGGGTGCAGATTGGAAGAAGATCTCGGGCACGATCCAGAACGATATCTTGAAGGAATATATCGCGCAGAAGGAATACATCTACCCGCCCGCTCCTTCTATGCGTCTGGTCATCGACACATTTGAGTTCGGCACGCACCTCACGCCGAAGTTCAACACGATTTCGATTAGTGGATACCACATTCGCGAAGCCGGTTCCACCGCGCTCCAGGAACTCGCGTTCACCATCTATGACGGTGTCGAGTACGTGGAGTGGGCGCTGCGTCGGGGCTTGAACGTCGACGAATTCGGTCCGCGGCTGAGCTTCTTCTTCAATTCCCATAATGACTTTTTTGAGGAAATCGCGAAGTTCCGGGCCTCCCGCAAAATCTGGCTCCGGCTGATGAAAGAACGGTTTGCTGCGCAGAATCCCCGCACATGGCTTATGCGCTTCCATACTCAGACCGCGGGAGTCTCGCTTACCGCGCAGCAGCCGATGAATAACATCGCTCGTACTGCCATCCAGGCTCTGGCAGCCGTACTTGGGGGCACCCAGTCACTACACACTGACAGCTACGACGAGGCTCTTGCGTTGCCCACTGAGGACGCGGCGCGTATCGCGCTCCGCACGCAGCAAGTGATCGCGTATGAATCGGGTGTCGCTCAGACAGTGGATCCGCTCGGCGGTTCATATTTTGTCGAGAAACTCACTCTTGACATGGAAAAAGGCGCATTCGACTACTTCGAAAAACTGGATGCGATGGGCGGAATGGTGAAGGCGATTGAGCGCGGATATCCGCAGAAGGAGATTGCCGAAGCGTCGTATCAGTATCAGCGGGCGGTCGAGAACAAAGAGAAGATTATCGTCGGCGCCAACGAGTTTTCGATCGAAGAACGTCTTCCAGAGATCCTCTACATCGATCATCAGCAGGTTGCCGACCACCAAACGCGCAAGCTGAATGGGCTGAAATCGCGCCGCTCGAACGAAGATGTTGCGCGTCGCCTCAACGAACTCAAGAAAGCAGCAGCGCGGCAACCCATCGTTAATGACGGGAAGATGTCTGACGCCAATACCATGCCCTACATCATCGACGCGGTGCGCGCTTATGCTACCGTTGGTGAAATCTGCAACGCGCTGCGAGAGGTCTACGGCACCTACGAAGAAGTCAGCGTTACATAGTCGCTGAGCTCAGTGCGCGCCTCACCAATTCACTCAGGGAAACCTGCGGCTCCGATTAGAGGAACGAAAGCGCAGCCTTCCAGTCGGATCTGACTCATTCCTCTCTCCTCTTTACGAACCAGAACTAAATCTTGCAGGTCTCGATTCCCGATGGGAAGAACCATTCTCCCTCCCAGTGCCAGTTGCTCCAGCAATGCCCGCGGTGCCTCGGGGGCAGCGGCGGAAACTAGAATCGCGTCGTAGGGCGCCCTTGGTAGATATCCTAAAGTCCCGTCGCCGATGACAAGCTGCACGTTGATGTAACCCAAATACGTCAATCGTTGCTCAGCGGACTTCGATAGTTCCACGTGGCGCTCGATGGAGATAACCTCGCGCACAATCTCGGCCAGCAAGGCCGTTTGGTAGCCAGAGCCAGTTCCAATTTCCAGCACGCGCCCCTCTGGATGAAGCTCCGCGGCTTGCAGCATATACGCCACGATGTAGGGCTGAGAAATTGTCTGTCCACACGCGATAGTCAGCGGCCGATCTTCATACGCCTGTTCGCGCACCTCAGGAGAGACAAATTCCGCGCGCGGGACCTTGGCCATGGCAGCAAGCACCCGCTCATCATGGATGCCGCGCCGCTTGAGCTGGCGCTCGATCATGACCTCCCGTTGCATGGGAACAGGTTACAAGGGAAAGGTTCGAGGTGACAGGTTAGAAGTCACGGGGTAGAGGTCATGCTCGCCAGGATGATTAGCGCTGGCAAATGGGGTTTCTTACTATCGCTTCTGAGCTGTCCGCTATCTCTTCCTCTGCCGAATGCGTAGATCAATTGCGAGCACCCCTGTGTAATCTCGCACAGCAACAAGGGAAATGTTCTTGTTGATGTTGTATTCGACCTGCAGAACTTCTTCGGCATACTGTCCGAGGTTTGTCAGGTAGGTCACCGTCACGTCCTTCGAGATCTGCTGCTCGATGGTTAACCGGGCGTTGGGATTGTCTTCGGTGCCTCCCAAATTGGGATCGATCTTGATTCGGCTGATCCCGAACAGCTTCTGCACGCGGCTGCTTACTGCGGAATTCAAGGCCTCTCCCAAAATGGCATTTGAAGCAGTTTGCGCAAAACTCTGCTCGCTCGCGGCCTGAGAGCCCTGTTCTGCCTGAATCTCGCTTTCCTGACGCGTGCGTCCAAATGCAAGCAGCGCGATGATGTCCGCTGAAGGCAGTGGCGGCTCCGAGCGATACGTAACGTTTAACTTGTCCGGAGTGCCATGGAAACCGAGAGTGATGTCGTAATCGCGCACCCGCGCGGACGCTTCAACATTGACTACCGGCTCAATGCGAACTGGATTGGCAAATACAATGTCTCCGCGCTCCAGGTGATACGTCGTACTGTTGAACGTTATGTCACCCTCAGCGATGCTCACGCGGCCCATGATTGATGGTCTTGCTGCTGTGCCGCGCAGGTGAATGTCAACATCTCCTGCCAATCTTGCCATGGAGGTTTCGACGCGGAGCTCAGGTGTGGAAGTGATATGAAGGTCGAGGCGGACATTGTCCACGATGGAATTTGGGTTGGGCGGCGACGGAGGTTGCTTCGCGCGCTGCACGTAGGCAGCGAGATCAAACTGCGGCGTCAATCCAAACTTCGTAATTGTCACGTCGCCGGACAGCACAGAGTTCTGCAGCGTGCCTACCAGCCGAACATCCGCCATTGCCTGCGAACTCACGCCTTCGGGATAGCGAATACGAATGGCGCGCCCACTGCCGGTTAGATCAAAAAATATCCCGTTGGCATACGTTACGTAGCCGCCCAGCACGATATCTCCGCCGCCAGTCTTGCCCGTGAGCTTCTGTACGCGCAGCCGATTTCGATCGAAGCTGAGGGTCCCGTTAAGTTCACTTAAGCCATTCGGAAGATCGACGAACGCAACGGCTCCGTTCGTAATCTGCACATTTCCAGCAAAATTTGGGTCGGAGAGACTGCCGCTCGTGTTCACGGTGAAGGTCATCTCTCCCGAAGACGAGACATTCGAAGTGAAATTTTGCAGAAGCGCGAGGTTCACATGTCCGTTGCCATGCAGATCGAGCCGTCCGGGGCCGCTCAGTTCAACCTTCCCAGTGCCGGTGACATCGGTATCCGTTCCGACGATATGTAATTCGTCGATCGTGACCACTTCTTTGCTGAGTGAAAAGCGCAGTGGGCCCTGGTTCTGCAGCTTTAGATTCTGAATATCTGCGTAGAACTGATCCACGTCAGCCGTGACCACGATGTCATGCGGGTGCCGCAGCGGTCCGCGCAGGAGAAACTTGCCCGAGACCGACGAATGGCCCGTGATGCGCGTCGGCAGATAGGCGCGAAGCAGAGGATCAAAATCGAGCCGGTGCAAGTCGAGATGCAGCTCGGCAAACAGATCGCGGTCCATACCGATATCGCCCGCAACGCTGGCGGAAGCTATCGTCGTGTTGGTATGAGCTTCCACGTGCAGCTTGCCGGCCTGGGTTGCGGCCGTCGCGATCAAGTCGCCCGCCGATTCTCCGTTGAAGCTCAGTCCTGCGATGGAGATCTTTGCGTTCAGAATCGGATGTTCCAACGTGCCAGAACCGGTTGCGGAGAATCCCGCCCGCCCCCCGAGCGAAAGCCTTGCATTGCGGAGTTTCTCCACGTGGGCCAGTTCGAAGTTGCTGCCATTCAGATCGAAAGAGAAGTTCTGCGAATCGACACCATAGCTGGCGCTTCCCGTAGCGCGTCCACCGTTCTCTGCGAGAACCATATTTCGCAAAGTTAGCACGTTGTCCTGCAGCATGAGGTTGGCCGTAAAGGAGTGGTAGGGTTCGCCATACATTGCGCCGCCAAGAAGCTGCATGCGGCCGGATGCGTTGAGATTTTCTTTTGTGCCGGTGAGTGTCACCTGGCCTGAAAATGTTCCCGTGACGGGATAATTCGAGGCGAAGAGCGTTTGCAAATCGGCGATATCTGTATTTTGCAAGCCGAGACGAATTTGCACCGGCGAATCGGGTTCGAGTTGTCCGTCAATAAGGCCTGCGGTTTCCGAGCCGGTAATTTGTGCTCGGCCTCGCTTGAGCAAGACATTGCGGGCGGTGGCAGAGGTCGGCGAGTAAGTTACGTCGGCCGTCAGCGAATCCCAATGAATCTGGCGGACCGGGGGCGCAGGAACCGACGCGCCAAGTGCTCCGACCTGAACCTTCAGAGCCGGCAGCAGAGTATCGAAGTTTGTGGCTTGCAGATGTCCCGAAAGACTTGGAGAACTCACAGTGCCATTCACTGTTCCGTTGAACGATGCCTGACCATGGAGAATCGCAGGCATAGGTCCTTCGGAGGAACCGAGCGCCCGCATCACTGGAGTCAATTCAGACAGATCCGATGTGTTCAGGGACACCCGCATCCGCGATTGCGCACCAATCGCACCCGTTGCGCTTACTCGGGTTGCGCGTCCCGCCAAATTGATTCCCGCCACGTCGAGAGCTCCTGTCCGGCCGTGGTAAGTGGCGCGAATGGAACCACTGACTGGAAGCTCGTCCGGTCTTGTATTGGTTGGAGCTTGCGTATCCAAATCGATGACTGTGTCCGCAAGAGCAGGCGATCGAAACCAGGTGACTGTGACCTTCCCGGCAGCAGTAGAAGCGACTCGCAGCCGGTTAAGAGCGTTCTGCTGCGGAAGCACCGCCCGTAGAGCGGCTGCTAATTCCACGCCGGAGACCTGGAGCGCAATGCTCCCCTGTTGATCGCGCACGATTGTCTGCTTCTTTGTGCCCGGTGCGCTTAAGCCCGTTTTGGGCGGCAGTTTTACCCAGTGCAGCAGGCTTGCCGTGCCATTAAACGTTCCGCCGAGCGTTCCTCCGGCAATCTTAGTCAAGCTAATACGATCGACATCGACGGTGTAGGCTGCGCTTGTGGAGACGGAGTTCAAGCGGAGCCCATTCGTCCAGTAATCCCCATCGGTGAGTCGGAGCGTTCCCGATGCGAAGAAGTCCTCGGTTGAGACATAGCGCAAAGTTCCACTGACGGTAGCCATTCCATTGCGCAGTTCAGGTGCTCCCAACAGAGTTCCTACGCGCGAAAGTTCCAAAGTTGCCTTATAGCCAACGTTCACCTTTGGATGACTGAAGTCGGAGATCGTGCCAGTGGCGTCAACTTGTGATTTGCCGCTCGACCAGCTGAAGGCATTCACCTGCAGTTTGTTGTTTTCGATTGTGAAGTTGCTCTTGGCGCTCGAAATGACGGTGGTCCCAGGCCGCTTGAGTTGCAAGTTGCCAACCTCAATTTGCCCCCGATATTCCGGTGACGTCGGGGCAAGATAAGACAGTTCGGCCTGAATGGATTGGGCGTTTACGTCGAATGGAAATCGACGATCGTTCAACACCAGTAACCCATCGGTTGCGCGCAGCTGATCGATGCGAACGGCAAAGAGTTGTTGAAGCCCATTGACGCCGTTTCGAGATCTGGGATGAGGCTGGTTTGTCGAACCGTTCGGATACACCAATAAGTGAAAGGCCGGATGGTCGAGATCTATTTCACGCAGGCCAAACTCGCGTTTGAGCCAGCTCAGGACTTTGAATGACAAATGCGCATGATCGACGTGCGCGTATGGGACATCGGACGGATTCTCGAGGCCGTGAATTGTGAGATCGTCGAGGTCTATTTGCAACCGGGCAGTACTCCAGTTCACCCGTCGCAGCTCGACCCTTCCGCCCGTGGCCGTTTCGAGCTGCGCGATTACCTGGCGTCGAACTTGCTGCTGGAAAGCCTTGCTGTTGAAGTAGAAAACGACAGTGCCGACTGCCCCAAGCACAATTAGGACTGCAACAAGGAAAATCCAGCGGAGTCGGCGCGACGGCTTGGGATTCTGTGCCATAACCGGCTACTGCTTGGCAGCCTCGCTTGGACCAAGGATATGCAGGGGCAGCAAATGCAGATCGGAGATGTCCGGCGCTTTCTTCTCGATGCTCGCGAGTGGTAGCGACGGATCAAAGGCTTGAATGCGGCTTTGATTGCGCAAGCCTTTCAGCCAGTCAGAAATCAAAGCATTTACGCGTTCCTCGCGCAGGATCGCCTCGATTTGATCCTGAACTTTGTTCAAGGGCGGTGGTTCAAGGTGTCGCTGTTTCATTTCGGCGACGAACTTGGTTTCGTAATAAGTCTGGATGGCACGCGGGCCGACTCTTACCTCGGAACGGAAGCGCAAATCGATGAAACGGAAAGTCTGGATCTCCTGCTTTACCCGATTGTCCACCTCCTCTTCCGTTAGGGCGTGCTCCTGCAACAGGCTCTGCCATCCTGATTCGCTTTGCGCTCCGGGAATCTGTCGCCGCATCTCCTCCAGGCGTGCCTGCAACTCTTGTGAGGTAACCGGCGCTACTCCAAACACTGCAACCTGATCTGCTACCAGTTCACGATCAACGAGCCGGCCCAATGCAGCGACCTCGTCTTGCGAGGAGATGGAGCCCTGCTTAGCATCCACCAGGTGAGAAAAGCGGGCCTCCTGCTCCACATCGCTTCGCGTAATCGCGTGCCGATCCACGGTGGCCACAATGCGATCGAGCACTTCTGCGCCCAGTGAGGCCAGGCAGAATGCCACGATCAAAAGCGGCAATGTGAAGCGATTCAATGTCAGAACGTCTGTCCTATGCTGAAAAAGAAATTGAAGCGGCGTGTGTGATCCAGATATGGGCCAATCGTTGGATTGTCTCGCACCGGAAACACCGGTGGATTCAGGTTGTATCCAAAGTCTAAACGGACGGGCCCAATCGGCGTCCGGTAACGGATTCCCATTCCCAGCGCCTGCGAGATGTAGTTGAAGTCGCAAAGCGGTGTCGACGAGCTGACAGTTGTCTCGTGCGGCACACAAGTGTCTGTATGCTGCTGTGACCAATGTCCCAGACTGGTAACAATGTCCCCTGCCGAAGCAAACACATTGCCGGCATCATGGAACAGCACGGCGCTAATGTTCTCGCCAATGTAGGGCAGGGCGATCGGCGGCGAGCGGAGTTCGATATTGTTGAGGAAGAGGCCATCGCCGCCAATCGGGAAGCCGGTTTCAGGATCGCGCGGGCCCGCCTGGTTTATGGCGAAGCCGCGATGTGAGTTGCTGCCGCCGGTGAAGAACCGTTCCGGGAGCGGAACTGTGCCGGAAAGATTGTCGTTCGCGGTTGTTGTTTGTGTCGCGGAGAGTGCCCGCGCGAGCGGATTCTCTATTCCGATACGCGTGGAACGAGCAAATGTCCATTTGCGTCCTGCAATGTTTTTATTCTCTGCGAAAGTGAAATAGCTGGAGTTCTCGAAGAAGAATCGAGTGTAATTCGCCTGCGACCCAAAAATCTTTGATGCCACGCCGGCGTCGACAGCGTTCAGTGTTCCGCGATGAGAATCGAGAGGATCGTCGCGGTGATCGCGGACATAGCTCAGACTAGGCATACCTACCCGCACCGGGCGTGACAGAAGTGGAATCAGATCGGAATTGATCTGCAGTGTGTTCTGATCGACTTGCACGCGGCGATAGGTGAACTTGTACAGAAAAGTCTCTCCTTTGCGCCATCGCTGCAGCGCCTGGACAGAGCCTTCCAGCCGTTGCGAGCTGAAAGTCAGCACGTCCTGTGTGCTGTCGTAGAAGGCGGTTATCGTGAGAGTCAAATCGTTCCGATTCAACCACTGTGGCTGCTCATAACTACCTATCGCCCGTTGCTGGAGGCGTCCCAAGTCAGTTCTGAAAACGATGGTATCGTCGCGGCCGCGGAAGTTCGAACGCGTCATTCCCAGAGTGAGCAGGGGGCTGAATCCTGTTGCGCCGGTTGGGTTACATACCTGCGTTGAAGTTGGATTGACGGCAATTTTCTGACAATCGCTATTCACGTTGCCCGCTTGAACTTGCACTCCGAGACCGTAATCGAACGTGTATCGCTTAGCTTCTTCGAGCTGGACCAGCAGGTCTTTTCGGCTCACCTCGCCTTCAGGATTGCCCGACGCAATATCGACTTGGTTGAAAATGCTTAGATCATAGAGTCGCCGCTGTGTGTCGAGAATTCGCGACTGGCTCATCGGGTCGCCTTCCTTTACCTGGAATTCCCGGTTGACGACGAAGGGTCGCGTGTAATGCAGGCCGGAAATAAGAATTTTGTCGATGAATACCTGCTTACCTTCGGTGATCCGAAAAACCACATCCTCACGGTTGGTCTGATTTGCCGTAGGACTTGCCGAGGTCTCAACCTGCACATCGGGAAAGCCGCGATCGAAGTAATAACTCACAACGGAGTCGCGATCGTTCGCTAGAAGGTAAGAGGAGTATGGCTGACCCTTGGCTGTGCTTAGTTCCTCCAGCAATGTTTCGCTGCTGAAATGCTCGTTTCCGGCGATCTGTACCGAATTAGTCAGAGTTTGTGCGCCCTCATTGACGTCAATCTGCACCGCTAAACGTCCGCGCTTTCCGTGGTAATCGTCAATGGTCTTGGAAGTCACGTTGACTTGCCCAAATCCATTCGCCTGGTAAAGACCGGCAATGGCAGAAGTATCGTGCGCCAGCAGCGCCGCGCTGAATATCCCATGGCGCTGGAGAGCGTCAGCAGGCTGAATCGCCATGCGCTCGCGTAGGGTCTCGCGTGGAAAGTATTTATTGCCATTAATAATGAGATCGCTAAAGGTGTGGCGAACTCCTAAGTCCACATCGAAGATGACGAGCTGTCGGCCGTTCTTTTGCGACAACGCGGAATTCACGTCAGCGTCAAAGTAGCCTTTCGTCTGGAAGTAGTCGCGGAGATTCCTACGTCCCTCCGTAAGCAGATCTTCGTCCACCGCTCCTTCCTCGTAAATCGGCACATACTTCTTGAGAAGGCCTTTGCGGATTTTGGCTCCTTCGATGCGCACTTCTACGATAGGACCGCGATTGACATCGAAGATATAGTCCAGCTTGTTTGTGTCCACGTGGTAGTTACGATCGGCCACGGCGACCTGGGCCTCCAGCCGATCAGTTTTCTGATACTTCTGGCGCAGGCGATTCAGGCCGCGAGTGAGGCGGCCGGCGCTTACCGGCTGCCCCGGATGCAGCTTGGTAATACTTCGTATTTTGCCCGCAGAATACCCCGGATCGCCTTTCACAATCACCTGGCCCAGCCGCGC
This sequence comes from Acidobacteriota bacterium, assembly GCA_019243475.1. GTDB lineage: Bacteria > Acidobacteriota > Terriglobia > Terriglobales > Acidobacteriaceae > Gp1-AA112. The sequence goes on from JAFAUE010000001.1 coordinate 20,056, forward strand.
ATGGCTGCCGCGCTCCACAACAAAACTAAGTCCGATCGTCTGGTGTTGTGGGTCAGGAGAGGAATTCATGCGCAACGTAGGCTGAAAGTAACCATTTTCTGTAAGCACACTCTTCATCCGCTCCATGCCCGCGGCGATTGCATCCTCGTTGAACTCCTGTCCGAGTTGAAGCTTGCTGGCATTCACCAGCTGATTTTCCGTCGGCGGTCGCGGCGCGCCGTAAACCACGATGCTGCTGATAAACAGCTTTTCGTCGACGACAAAATCAAGCTCTAGCGAACGGTTGGAATCCGCTGTTACCTCGACCGCAATCGTCCGAAAACGTCCCGTGGCAAACAATTGCTCAATTGCCGCGTGCACGGCGTCACGATCGAGCATTTGTCCTGTTTGCAGTGGCAAGGCCTTGAGCAGATCGGCTTGATCGGCCCTTTGTGCGTTCTTGAGCTCTATGCGGCTGATCGTGTACCCGGAATATCTCGCAAATGCGTTGCCGGAGCGATTGACCTCAGACTGCGTCGGCTGCTCCGTTATCCGCGCAGGGCCGAACTGGCTCGGGGTCGTACTGGATTGTGCGCTCGCGCTGATGCAACCAGCGAGCATGGCGAGGGTGGCGCCGATCCCGATCGCAAGTCGTCGCCACGGACTACCTGTGGTCAATATGGAGGCGAACGGGACCGAAATCTCCGGCTTCGCACTACCGAGTCGCAAATCCTGGCTGTGCGTTGCCGAGTGCAAACAGTTAAAACCTTTTCCTCGCTATGGTTTGACGAACGAACGGGCAGATAGGGCGGTAAACAGCCCGCATTCGTACGCCTATAATAAAGGCGTTTGCTGCCGTTTCAGGCGAATCATCCACGGCGCCGCCTAGATGAGCCAAGAATCAAACCCTCGCAGCGCCATGTCGGAGCGCTACTCACGCCAGATTCTGTTTTCACATATCGGCTCCCAGGGACAACAACGCCTACGCAGCTCTAAAGTCGCCGTTGTAGGCTGCGGGGCGATTGGTGCTTCGACATGCAGCCTGCTTTCTCGCGCCGGCGTCGGGACGCTGCAAATCATCGATCGGGACTACGTTGAGGAGAGTAATCTTCAGCGCCAGGTTCTGTTTGACGAAGGCGATGCCGCACAGAGTTTACCCAAAGCAGAAGCTGCAAAGCGCAAAATCGCCGCGATTAATTCCGAGATTTCCGTCGAAGCGTTAGTAAGAGATTTGACTCCAGAATCCATCGCTCTGGTTGAGGATGCGAATGTGATTCTGGATTGCACAGATAATTTCGAGACTCGTTATCTGATCAACGACTTCGCTGTAAGCCGCGGAAAGCGGTGGATCTACGCCGCTGCCGTAGGCGCCTACGCTGTGTCGATGAACGTTCTGCCTGGTGAAACAGCATGTCTCGCATGCGTCTTCCCTCAACCCCCGGTCGGTACACTTGCCACCTGTGAGACAGCGGGCATTCTCAATAGTGCGTCCAGCTTCATTTCCGCAATCCAAGTGGCTGAAGCCCTAAAGTTGCTGGTGGAAGATATCGCTTCGCTGCGTCGAACGCTCCTTTCATTTGATCTCTGGAGCAACGAGCGCTCCGAACTAGCTGCTCATTCGCCTCGCGCCGACTGCCATGTTTGCCAGGAGAAAAAGTTCGATTATCTGACGGGCAAGGCCCGTCCGCAGATTACGTTGTGCGGCCGCAATTCCGTGCAGATTCATGAACGCGAACGTCCCGTGGACTTCGATGAAATTGCCTCGCGTCTGCAACCACACGGCCAGGTGAGGTACAACGAAATGATTTTGAAGTTCAGACGCGAGAACTATGAGCTGACGCTCTTCACTGACGGCCGCGCCATTGTCACGGGAACGACCGATCCGGCCGTTGCTCGTAGCCTGTACGCAAGATTTATTGGAAGCTGAGGAACGCAGAAGAAGTATTTGCGGTTCTGTTGAAACGCGAAGGTGCGCTTATCAGGCCCTCATTGCTGTCGGTGCAGCAATGAATTGCACCCGCTGTGCGCGCGGTCCCGGTTTGGCGATCATGGTTGCGCAGTCATCGAGCAAATTCAGGTACATGTTCGCCATTTGAATGGCGGTTTCCTCGGTGTGCTCGTGTCCCCAGTAAAGAACCTGCGGGCTGCCTTCCCGCTGCAGCGTGTAGCGGAAACGCTCTTCGCCAGTAATCGGGTCGAGCATGCCGTTAATTTCGGCGAGGTGTTTGATGCCTTTAATGACCATAGTAACTCCGGGGTACACAGCATCCCGCTACTCTCTTTACGATGCAATAACAACAGTGGGGTATGTACCGGGCTGGTAAACATGCAAAAGAGCACGGTGGCTATCGAAACTGTCCATTGCTAGGACCAGCCAGATGCGTACCCAGGGCGAGCCTGCTAAAGTTTGAGGCAATATGGACGCCCTGCTCGGCTTCGAGATCAACACAGCTCCGCGCACCTTCGACCCCAAAAAAGACCTTCCCCCCGGCTTTCTCGACTTTTTCCTCCCTCTGCACCAACGATTTACTCCGCGACAACAGGAAATCATTGCGAAGCGAAAAGCCGGCCTGACGGCCGCTCACGCTGGCCGACTTCCCGAGCATCTTCCACCCTCCGCCGCGACCAGCGGGGACTGGAGCATTAAGCTGCCGGAATGGTGCCAGGACCAGCGCAACCAGATGACCGGTCCGGCCGATGACGCAGAACTTGTGGTCAAAATGTTGAACTCCGGAGCTCCAGGCGTGATGCTGGACCTCGAGGATTCAACGGCAAACTTCTGGGAGCACCTCGAGCTGGGCATAAACAACGTGCATGCTGCTCTGAACGGTGAACTCATTTATTTCGACAAAAAGCGCAACAAGAAGGTTGAGATTGCCCAGAGCAAGACGGTCATCTTCACGCGCGCGCGAGGTTTGCATCTCTCCCAGATATTGCCGGGGCTGGACGCACTGGCAAACAGCAAGCAAACCAGGCAGAAAGACTTGAGCTCGGCATCGCTGTATGACGTGTGTCGTGTTGCCTTCGGCGTAAAAGCTGCCAAGCTCAAGCACCCTCTCTGCTTCTACATTCCCAAATCGGAATCAGCCGAAGAAGCATTCTGGTGGAACGATCTGTTCAACGAAATTGAGCACGTGCGTGGCTGGCAGCATGGCTACATCAAGTGCATGGCGCTCGTCGAATCCCACCCGCTCGCATACCAGATGGAGGAATTTCTCTACAACCTTCGCGATCATGTTCTGGGTTTGAACCTCGGACGTTGGGACTACATGGCGTCCCTGATTCATTTCAACTTAAGCGATCCGGACTGGGTGCTGCCCGACCGCAATACCATCCCGCACGATGTCGCGTTTTTTCAGAATTTGCGCGATCTGCTGGTTTCAATCTGTCACCGCCGGGGAGCGTTCGCGATCGGAGGCATGACGGCGCTTTATCCTGATCGCGCAAACCCAGAGCTGAACGCACGCGCCCTCGCGGTCCTTGAGAAGGACAAGAAAAATGAGTCTGATCGAGGTTTTGATGGCGCCTGGACCGGGCATCCCGACCAGAACCAGATCGCGGTCGATCAATTCCCATTTCCGAACCAGATTGCGACCAGGCGCGAAAACAAAGAGCGCTACCCCAACCTCCGGCCGAAGCCCACAGGGGTAGGGAAAAGGACGATCGCCGGCACGCGGGCCGCAGTACGGACGGTCATTCGCTACCGGAATGGTGTCCTGAACGGCAAAGGTGCGAGCTTGCTCGATGGCTACATGGAAGATCTGGCTACCGATCGCATCTATCGGCTCATGATCGCTCAACGCGTTCGCCACCGCGAAAGAACGGAGATCGTCGACGACAACGGCAAATCGACGCAACATACGCCGGAGCTGATTACTCGACTCTTTGATGAAGAGCTGGAAAAACTCGTAAGCGCATTACCGGCGGGAGATCCGCAAGCCGCAACATTCCGTCGCGCACGCGCCATTGCCGAATCAATGATCGTCAACAATGAAGTTGACCCAGTGTAGTGAACGGCGCAACGAGCATGACCTCGCCATCTAGGGGTTTCACCATGAGATTCCTGCGCTTCGTAACCCGATCACTCATTCTCCTGCTCATTGCGCTGTTCTCCGCGCTAGCTGCAATGCGCTTTGCAATTCATGGAAGGGAGGTGCGGGTACCTGAATTTCGCGGCATGAGCATCCTGCAGGCGCAGGAGGCAGCAAACGACACTGGATTGACAGTCGCCGTCGAAGATAAGTTCTACAGCTCCGACGTGGCAGAAGGGAAAGTGATTTCCCAAGCTCCGCCGGCGAAGAGCAGAGTGCGCCGGGGATGGCGGGTGCGAGTCGCCGAAAGCCTGGGGCCGCAAAGGGTCTCAATTCCCGACCTCGTGGGCCAGACGGAACGCGCTGCAACGCTCAATCTTCGCCAGCGTGGGCTCGACCTGGCCACAGTATCCGCCGTGCCTCTCGCCGGAGTGCCTCCCGAACAAGTCATCGCACAGCTTCCTCCCGCCGGCGCTTCCGGCGTGCTCTCGCCCAAGATGAGCCTTCTACTCGCCCAGGCGGCGCCGCCGCCTGAATACGTAATGCCGAACTTCGTTGGACGTTCGTTGACGGACGTGCGAGACAAGGTCGCTCGCGCCGGCTTACAGATCGCCAACGTGTCGCTCTCAGGGGAAGCTCCTCCTGGAACGGCAGCCTCGGTTTCAGCTGCGAGCGCTGCACGACAGATTCCCAGTTCGGGAACGGTATCTCGACAAAACCCTCCTCCCGGTTCCCGCGTGACTCCAGAGACTCAAATTACGCTGGAAGTTGCGCAATAGCGCGGCTGTCGTGGCAACCATCCACACCATCGGGCACTCTACCCGCAGTCTTGAAGACCTGATTTCCGCTTTGCAGGCGCATGGCATCGAAGTGCTCGTGGACATTCGTTCTTTCCCCATGTCTCGCCGTCTGCCGCACTTCAACCGGGAGAACTTGGAGAAAGAGTTGCCAAAATCGGGAATTAAATATCGATGGCTGAAGGCTCTGGGCGGGCGCAGAAAGCGCTTGCGCGATGACTCTCCGAATGTAGCTCTGCGGAACGATTCGTTCCGCAATTACGCTGATTACATGCTAACCGCGGAGTTCCAGAGTGGGATTGCGGAGCTGCTGGAAATTGCTGAACGCCGGCGAGTCGCAATTATGTGCGCGGAACGCGTGTATTTCTGCTGCCATCGCATGCTGGTGTCAGACTATTTGGCGGCTCATGAACACGAGGTTTTGCACATTGACAATGAAAAGCCGGCGCGTCTTCACAAACTAATGTCTGAAGCTCGTCTCATCGACGGGCAGCTCATCTACAAGGGTGATCTTTTGTTGTAAGCCGTTGCCCGGTTATTCGTGTCGCAGGGCCACGATTGGATTTACTTTCGTTCCGCGTCGTGCAGGCACATAGCACGCGAGCAGCGCGACGCAGGCCAGCGCGGCAGATACCGTGCCATAGGTTAAGGGATCAGAGCCGCTCACAACCAGGAATTTTCCTACTAGCTTCGCGCAACCTAGCGCACAAGCGATGCCGAACACCAGACCTGCGCTGACAATCCAAACGCCCTGGCGCAACACAAGGCTGAGAATCGAACCAGGCTGCGCGCCCAGAGCCATGCGGATGCCAATCTCCTGTGTTCGCTGGCTGACGGAGTACGAAATGATGCCGTACACGCCGACGATCGAGAGTATTAATCCAAGAAGACCCATGGCAGCGGCCAGTCCGGCGCCGAGCTGGTACATGAGCAGGCCATTGAGTGTGTACAGCGCCTGCGTCATCGTTTGAACGTCAAAAACCGGCAGGTCGGCGGCCAAAGAATGGACCGTTCGTTCTATTTCGGGAATCATCGCCGCCGGATCACCCGTCGTCCGAACCTGCAGGCATGCAAGCGCGCCAAGCGCCGGGTGCTGGGACGTCGGGAGATAGAAGTTTGAATTTACTGGTCCGGAGCCCAGGTTATAACGCGCGTCTTTAGCAACGCCCACAATCTCAATGGGCCGCTTGGGCTCGGTTGCGCGGCGGAAATGACGTCCAACGGGATCCTGGTTCGGCCAATACTTCTTTGCCATCGCTTCATTGACGATGGCCACGGCTGAAGCGCTTTCGTTCTCGGAATCGCGAAACGCGCGTCCAGTCACCAGCGGGATCTTCATGGTGTTGAAGTAGTCCCCTGAGATCAGCTCAAACTGCGCTCCAGGACCGGGCTGACCGGCAGGCGGCTGGTAGCCGTCGATAATCAAGCCATCTCCGTTGCCGTAGTAGCCCATCGGGGCAGAGCTTGCTGTTGCTACTGTCTCCACACCCGGCAATTGCGTAATGCGAGCCAGCAGCTGTTTGTAAAACTCCTGTGCCTGCTGCGGGCTGTACCCGATCTCGGTGGGATCCATGTAGAAGTTGACTACGTGATTGGCGTCGAATCCGAGATTGGTGCGCTGGGCTGCCTGGAGGCTGCGCGTGAATAATCCCGCGACAATCAACAAGATCAACGAGCCGCCTACCTGGATAGCGACCAGCGCTGCGCGAAAACGAGCCCGGCCGCCAACAACGCCGCGTCCGCTCTGATGCAGCACGGCATTCAAGTTTCCACGCGAAGATCGAAGCGCTGGGACGAGGCCGACCACAACGCCTGTAACCAAAGCTGCAACGAACGAGTAAGCGAAG
>JAFAUE010000292.1 GCA_019243475.1 Acidobacteriota bacterium
TTCCGGTTCCGGCGAGGCGCTCTCACCGACTACAGGCCTCACGCAGCGATAGTCACGCCCGAACTTGGCCTTGGCGAACTGCAGCTCCACTTCGGCGAGAACCTCTGCGGCTTGCTGCAACGGCTCGGCCTGCTCGGAGATACGCTCGGTCATGTCGAGCAGAATGCGATGGATCTCGGCATTCTCTTCTTCCAACAGTCGGACAAGTTCGTTGTTCTGTTCGATCGTTTCCAGCGGTTCGATGAACACCGTCTGCCCACTCGAGCTGGCGCCGTGCACTACGCCGTTGACGCGCCGCTTCTGCTCGATCTTTACCGGGATCACGAAGCGCTCGCCGCGAATGGTGACAAGTTCATCCTGAACGGTCCCGCCCTCTGCCAGATGGCGCAGATAACTGCGAAGCGAGGATTGAATCTCGCGCTTCTGCTTTTCGATCTCACGCCGCAGCCGTGCCAATTCGGGAGAGGCGCGATCGTCGAGCGTGCCGTCCGGCAGCAGCTTGCCGCGAAAATGGCGAAGGAAGAGCGTGAAGTCGGCAAGGGTTTGCGAGAGCTCGCGCACTGCGGGCCAGCCGCCTTCGAGCGCCGCCGGAGGATTCATGGCGATGGCGCGCCATTCATCGGCGCGGTCGGCAATCGCCAGAATCTCGCGAAGCTGTCCGATTTCAAGCGCCGCGCCCGCTATCCGGCTTTTCTTCAGCAGCTCGCCGCAGTCGGTCAGACTATGAGACTCGAAATTTCCGCCGGTGTGAAGAAATTGACCAATCTCATGCGCCAACGTCTGCTGGCGGAATATCCAGTGTCCGTCAATCGAAGGCGAAAGCTCCCGTATACGCCGACGGCCAAGGTCCGATCCGCAGTATTCGAGCAGCAGCTCGCGAACTCGCTCGAACTCGAGAAGCCGCTCGCTCCAATGTGACTCGGTGGGCACAAAGAAATGCTAGCAGGGTTGAGTTGTTGCGCTTTCAAGTGGGTGAGGAATTGAAGGCGTCGAAGATTAGGAAACCACGGCGCTCTCTGGCGCAACGCTTCTGACGACGGCTTTGAGGCTGACGCGGAACATCGCCCCGCGCGGCGGTAGATTCAGGCACTCGATCGTTCCCTGATGCTCTTGGATGATTCCGTAACACGCGCTCAATCCCAGCCCGGTCCCTTGTCCTAAGGGCTTTGTGGTGTAGAAGGGATCGAACACTCGCGCCGGCTCGGCCACGCCCGGCCCGTTGTCCGCGATCTCCATGATCACGCGATCGTCCTGGGCGCGAGTGCGCACTACGATCTGTCCGCCGGCAACTCCTTCGAGCGAGTCGATGGCATTGTTCAGTATGTGAACGATAACTTGCAGCAGCTGATTATCATCTGCCATCACCAGCGGAAGCTCAGGTTGCAGGTCGCGGACCAGCGTGATGCCTGCCGGCACGTCCCCCATCCGGAGCTGCGATGCATTGCTCAAGAGCGAATTCAGATCAGTAAGCCGTTTGCTCGAAGATCTTTGCCCGGCAAACGAGAGCAGGCTCTCGACCAGCGCCTTGGTCCGGCGTGCCTGATGGGCGATTTTTTGCGCAAAGCCGCGCGGCGCAGGAGGAACTTCCTGGTTATCGGCTATGAGCTCGGAGTATCCCAAGATCGCCGTGAGGGGGTTGTTGAGTTCGTGCGCGGCGCCGGAAACCAACCGGCCGATTGATGCGAGCTTTTCCGATTGCGCTACTTGCGTCTGCAGACGCTCGAGATTGTTATATGCCTGCTTCGAATCCAGCAGCAGAAGCCTGAGTCGCCGGTTGAGCAGCTGCTGGCGCGTGAAGATGAGCAGCGCAATCACGAGCATCGCAGCAAAACCCAGCCCGGTACGGAAGTAGCGGACACGCGCCGGGTCATCCAGCCGCGTAAATGACACTAGGGCAATTGCCGGGATGCTTGCACCCGCCAGTGTCACCGCCCACTCCGGGACACCAAGGGCGAACTGGTTCTCTTCTTTTTCCTGTGCCTGCTCCAGTTGCAGTTTATGCGCGTGGAAGCCGATCCATGCGATGTAAGCAATGGAGACGGTCAAAGGCAGGTCCCAAAGCCCGCCGCTGGAATAAAGGTTCTGCTGGATCAGGATGTTGATGACGGCAGAGGTGGGCGCGTAAATAAGGAAGCCCATGAGGTAGTGATGGAAGACCTCGTGCCACCCGCTGTTTGCACGCTGTGAAAGAAAGAGAAACGCGAGAATTACCGTCGCCAATTCTGCGTGGTAGAGCAGATTGAAGTTGCGGTGAAAGTTAAGCGCGTCGAAGTGCAGAGACTGCCAAACGTAGACGAACTGAAAGTAGAGGTACACCCACCAGGAGGCGATCAGGCCGAAGCCCAGATAGCGCGATTCCGGCGAGACGTCGCTGCGCATGCGATGAGGCAACAGCGCAGCAGCCATCATGATGGGAACGACGTGGAGTATGAGAAGCGTGTCGCCGGGTTGCGGCGCAGGCATCTGAACTCGGCGAATGACCTCGTAATAGACCCAGTACCCGTAATCGGTCGCCCACATGGCAGCACTGAGGGTCATCAATGTCCAAAAGCCTCGTGCTGAACCCCGGGACGGCCGGATGTTGATCGCGGTACCCACCACCATCAAAAGCATGATGGCGAACTGCACCACATCAGCGAATGCGGAGAGAGTGGGGCCTTTCAGAGCACCGGAGCTGGCAAGCTGGACCAACACCAGCGCAATCAGGGCAGCAAGCCATGGGTGCCTGTTTACGAAATTGCTATCAGGGGACAAAATGGGGGTTCCGAAGACACTAAGCTGGGGCGGATTTTACAACGAATTAGGCAGAGTTCTGTTGATTACGGAGGTAAGGGCTGCGAGTTGTCAGTTCTCAGTTTTTAGTTGTCGGTCGCGCAAAGCAAAGCCATCCGGCACAGCCGACTCGCCGACTGTTACCAGGAAGACTTGCAACTCGTTCCACGGACAACGGAGAGCCGGACGCCCTCGTCTGGCAGAGCGCCCAGAACGTCGC
>JAFAUE010000413.1 GCA_019243475.1 Acidobacteriota bacterium
CCGCGCGAAAGTACAAACTATCGACGTTCTGTAGCACCAGGCGCAGGTCGTCTCCCGGCAAGGAGCGTTCCATTTCCCGCGGCAAGTGGGACGGCGCCAAGTGCGATTCCCCGAAGAACACGACGATGAGGGCGTCGGGCATGGCGCGCCGCACTCGGGCAGCAATCTCTGCTGCATGACGGTCGCGCCGGCTTATCCGGCGGAGGCTTCCCCGCGGCGGACAATCGGCTCCAATTATGGGAATATCCAGATCACGCGCCACCTTGAGGGTGTGCAAAAATGGCTCCCACTCGTAGCCCCATTCGAGCACGAAACGCAGGCGGCTCTTCAGCTCGCCGTCGGAAATCCTGCCCGCTTGCCACTCATCGACGATGTGCTGGTCGCGAGTGAAGATTGCTTCGAGGAGCAGCACGAGAGGACGGGCCTGACTCTGCGCGAGTTCTTCCAGCATCTCGCACAAAAAGAACTGGCAGGTATCCAACGCATGGAAATCGCTGATCAGCAACGTGCCGGCCTGGGCGCAGAATCGGAGTAGTTCCGATTTGGGAATGATCCGATCGTAGCGTGGATAGGCCTGGTTAAATTCCTGCAGGTACTTGCGCCGACTCAGGCGATCGACGGAGCCGATCTCGCGCTGCAGAGGCAGCAACAAGCGCTTTTCCGCAGCACTGCGGCGGCGAGCCCGAAAATGGGAGAGTTTGGTCACGGGTTCAGAAGCAATAAGCAATAAGCGATAGGCAATAAGCGATAAGCAGAAGGCTTTGAAAGCGACGGCTTGCCTATTGCTTATCGCCTATTGCTTATTGCCTACTGTTATTGGATGCCCACAGCGAATATGAGCGAAAGCCCGCAAAACCTTACGATTGCCGCCACCGGGGCAAGCGGCGCTTTGTTTGTTCGAGAGCTGCTGCGGCTGGTGGAGAAGGACGCCCGTGTGACGCAGGTGAACTTCATCGTGTCGGACAATGGCCTGCGCGTCTTCGCCGAGGAGCTCGATATCCGCGGCCGCAACGAGCTGATTCAGCAGCTCTTAGGCAGCTCCAGCAAAAAGATCCATCAGCAGGCAAACACTGATATCGCGGCCAATGTAGCCAGTGGCTCCTATCCGACGGACGCCATGATCGTGCTGCCTTGCAGTATGGGAACGCTGTCGCGTGTCGCCAATGGTCTTGCGGGAAATCTGATTGAACGAGCTGCCGATGTGTGCCTCAAGGAGAAGCATCCGCTGGTGCTCTGCGTGCGCGAGACGCCGCTCAATAAGATTCATATCCGCAACATGTATCGCGCCGCCGATGCCGGAGCTACGGTTTATCCGCTGATACCGACCTTCTACAACCGGCCCCGGACGATCGAAGAGTTGGCCCGCCAGTTTGCTGCACGGGTGCTGGCGCACATTGGGCTGAGACAAGATGGAGCGTACGTGTGGAAGAGCTCATGAACGTCCCAGAGCCGAGTGGGCTAACGGCCTGGATTGCGCGTATCGCACATCATTCGCTAGAATCGGTACTTGGGACTTGTTGTCCTGACCCTTCTAGAGCGTCATTCCGCCCTCGGCGGAGCAGCTTCCTGAAGAAATCCTGAGTAGTCCGGCAAATGGCATTGGACTGCCTCACTTGGAGCTTAGATCATGGCACGCGTATGCGAAGTCTGCGGCAAAGGGCCGCAATTTGGAAACAACATCAGCCACGCTCACAACGTGACCAAGCGGCGCTGGAACGTCAATCTGCGCACTGTACGCGCCATCGTGCAGGGCTCGCATAAGCGGGTACGCGTCTGCGCCTCGTGCCTGAAGAGCGGGAAAGTGCAGAAGGCATAGGCGACTTCGATTTCCACGGACCTCCGGCAATCCGGAGGTCTTCGTGTTTGCGGCTGCTGGCTGCTGGCTGCTCGCTGCTGGCTGCTGGCCAAACCAAATCGGTGCGGCGCTTTCCGGGCAGCGGAAAAGGCTAGTAGCCAGCAGCCAGAAGCTAGCAGCTAAGAAGTTTGACTCGTCCAAACAACTCCGCTAATATCTATAGTTTGTGTAGTTCTGCAAGTGCCCGCCTGGATGGTCCATCGCGCTAATCGGCCGGTGAGTTTCAACCTGCGGTTTCTTGGCTTTTATTCGTAAGGACTCGCGCGGAAAGCACGTCGCCTTGTCCCTTTAATCTCTTTGGAGAATTGGAATGTCCACCAGCTTCCCCACTGCGGGGAAAATCGCGCGCAAATGGTACGTGGTCGATGCCACGGACCAAACCCTCGGCCGCCTGGCGACCCAGGTCGCACATATTCTCGCGGGAAAGCATAACCCGCAGTACACGCCGTTTATCGACACCGGCGACCACGTAGTTGTGATCAACGCGGCGAAAGTGAAGATTACCGGCATGAAGGCCGGACAGAAGATTTATCGGCACTACACGGGATTTCCCGGCGGCTTGCGCGAAGAGCAGTATGAAAAACGCATTGCGCGGCGTCCGGAGATGATCGTGGAAGGAGCGATCAAAGGCATGCTTCCCAAGACCAAATTGGGACGAGCAATGGGAAGCAAGCTCAAGGTTTATCGCGACGACAAGCACACGCACCAGGCACAGAAGCCTGAGACGCTGAAGATTGCAAGATAGCTTCGCAGCTTCGCGGCTCGAAAGCTCCGAAGCTCGGTTTAAGGAAACGACAAACGAATGGCTGATTTAGTCCAGTATTACGGCACGGGACGGCGCAAGTCGAGCATCGCTCGCGTGTTTCTGCGTCCAGGAAATGGGAAGTTCACGGTCAACGAGCGCGAGTTCGACAAGTACTTTGTTACCGACGCGCAGCGGGTGAGCGCCAAGTCTGCCCTCGTAAGCAGCGAGACCGGCACCACGTTCGATGTAGTGGCAACCGTACACGGCGGCGGGGTCAACGGACAAGCGGATGCTGTGAAGATGGGCATCGCCCGCGCGCTGCTCGAGTTCAACGTCGAGCTGCGCAAGAAGCTCAAGGGCGAAGGTCTGCTCTCCCGCGATGCCCGCGGCAAAGAGCGCAAGAAGTACGGACAAAAGGGAGCGAGAAAGCGCTTCCAGTTCTCGAAGCGGTAAAAGTTCACAGTTGTCGGTTTTCAGTTGTCAGTAGCTCCTTCCGTTTTGGGTTACTGAGCACTGATAACCGCCAACTGAAAACTAGCTTTTCAAAAAATCTTCCCGAACCCGAAATCCAAAATCACCGGGTCCGGGCCGGGAATGTAATTTCTGGGACGCAGGTCAGGTTCTGGGAATGCAATCCAAACAAGGAGGTCATTTGGCGAACATCACCATGAAGGAACTGCTCGAAGCGGGCGTTCACTTCGGGCACCAGACCAAGCGCTGGAATCCCAAGATGAAGGAATACATCTTCGGCGAGCGCAACGGAATTTACATCATCGACTTGCAGAAGACGCTCAAGATGTTCAAGGACGCCAGCAAGTACGTGCAGGACATGGCGACTCAGGGCAAGACCATCCTGTTTGTGGGCACCAAGCGCCAGGCGCAGGATGCCATCGCCGAAGAGGCCAACCGCTGTGGAATGTTCTACGTAAACCAGCGCTGGCTCGGCGGGCTGCTGACCAACTGGGTCACAGTGCAGAAATCCGTGAAGCGGTTGCAGGAGCTCGACGACATGGCCACCGACGGCCGCTACGAGCTTCTCCCGAAAAAGGAAGTCATTAAGCTGGAGCGCGAACGCAAGCACCTGCAGGCGAACCTGGCAGGTATCAAGTCGCTCAAGCGGCTGCCCGACGCGCTGTTCGTGATCGATTCGAACAAAGAGCAGATTGCGGTGAAAGAAGCGCGCAAGCTGGGAATCCCGGTCGTCGCAGTGGTCGATACCAACTGCGATCCAACGGAAGTCGATTATGTGATACCCGGCAATGACGATGCGCTGCGCGCCATCCGGTTGTTCGCTTCAAAGGTCGCGGACTCGATTGTCGAAGGCGCGCAAGCCGCAGAGAAGACTGAAGACGCGGAGCTGGCCGGAGCAGCAGCAGACCACGCACCGGCGGGCGAGGGTAGCGAGCCGAGCGAATACGCTGCAGACGGCGACTCTGGATCGGACGAGATCAACCTCGAAGAGGTTTTGGGCGGGAACATCCGCAAGTCTCCGGCGGTTGCAGCTGCGGCGGCTACCGAGTCTGAGGCGGAAGCAGCCGTCGAGTAGCCACTGCTGCTGGCGGACTGGCAGCCTCTGGCGCGCAACTTGTTTTCGCTTCGCATAACTTCAAGACACGTTACTGTGTCTTCCACCACAATTCTTGCTGGCAACCGCTGGCAGCAACCGAGCCGGCTAGCGGCCCATAGCTAGCAGCTGGAAGCTGATTTTTTATGAGCACTGCAACTGTGAATATCGATGCAAAAATGGTGAAGGAGCTGCGCGACAAGACCGGCGCTCCATTTGGCGACTGCAAGAATGCGCTTGTCGAATCGAATGGCGATTTGGAGCAGGCAGTCATTATTCTGCGCAAGCGAGGCGTAGCCATGGCGGGCAAAAAGGCGTCCCGCACAACCAACGAAGGATCGGTCGCGAGCTACATTCACGCCGGCGGAAAGATCGGCGTGTTGCTTGAGCTCAACTGCGAGAGCGATTTTGTCGCACGCACGGATGATTTCAAGGAGTTGCTGCACGACATCTCAATGCACGTTGCGGCGACGGATCCCAAATACATCCGACGCGAGGACGTTACTGCAGAAGACTACGACCGCGAGAAGGAAATCTATCGCTCGCAGGCAGCCGGAACCGGGAAGCCGGCGAACGTGGTGGAGAAGATCGTCGAAGGCAAGATGGCGAAGTTTTATGAAGAGGTCTGCCTGCTCGATCAGCCCTTCATCAAGGACCAGACCATCACCGTCTCGCAACTGATCGCGACTAAGATCGGCAAGCTCGGCGAAAACATTTCCATCCGCCGCTTTGCCCGCTTCAAGGTCGGTGAGCAGAGCTGGACCATCGCGCAGACAAAACCCGCAACTGGGGAAGAGACCAAGCAGTAAGGCGCTCGAACTTGTAGGTAAAAAACGCCGGACATTGTCCGGCGTTTTTCTTTTGTCATCCTTTTGTCAGGTAAGTAATGTTATCCTTACCGTAAGGAGGTATGGTAAGAATGACCTATACCAGCGTTCTCAGCACCAAGGGCCAGGTGACCATCCCTCAGGAGATCCGTTTGCGCCTCGGACTGAAAGAGGGTGATCGAATCGAATTTGTTGCCGAAGGGGAGCACACCATCATCCGTCCCGCCCGTTCGGAAAAAAATCCCTTCGACGCTTACATTGGCGCGCTGGGCGGATTCAGGAGCCGCAAGGAAGTGAACGCCTGGCTGCGCAACTTGAGAGGTCACGAGGACTCCGAGGAAGACAGGTGAGAACGGCTATCGATACCAACGTGCTGTCTTCGTTGCTCTCGCACGAACCCACCGCGGCGGAGCTGGCGGAAGTACTAAGAGAGCTGCAAGCCGCGGGTGGTCTCGCCGTCTGCGCGGTTGTGTACGCTGAACTCTGCGCGCACCCGCAAAGTTCGCCGGTCTTTATCGATCAATTTCTCGAAACCACCCACATCTGGGTGGATTTCTTGCTGGGCGAGGACGTTTGGCGCCTGGCCGCGGATGCTTTCTCGACCTACTCTGAAAAAAGACGCAAGTCGGCTGGGACCTACCCGAGAAGACTTCTTGCAGACTTTATCGTTGGCGCGCATGCGCTTTTGCGCGCTGACCGTCTGCTCACGCTCGACAAGACTTTGTACCGGCAGGCATTTCCCAAATTGAAACTACTCTCTTAAGCGCGCGCCGAACCAGAGCATGCGCAGACCGCAGCTCGCCGCAAGTCGCTCGACGGCGGAAATCGCGGGGAGGTTTATCGTCGGGAAAGATTCCACAATCTGCGACGGAGAAACACCAGATTCTACTAGCTCCAGAACTTGTTCAACGGAGATTCGAGAGCCGCGGATTCGCAACTTCCCCTGCAATACATCGGGAGTTTGCTCAAACCATTCCTGAAGGCCGCCTGGGATGTCAGACAACGTCATGAAGCTAAACCTTACTACAGCTCGCCACTAAGCCGCGGAGAAGGCAAACGGGAAGAGAATATCGTGGCAGAAACTCTCTTCCCGTAGTCGAAAAGAACGATTATTTCTTCTTGCGGCCCTTGCTGGACTTTTTCTTCTTGGCGCCGCCGCGCGAAGAGGACTTTTTCTTCGAGGATTTACCGGAACTGCGGCGAGAAGAGGACTTCTTCTTACTCGAGGATTTCTTCTTGGTCGCAGACTTCTTCTTAGCTGAAGAGCGTGAGCTGCCGCGACTGGCACTCTTCTTCTTGGGTGCGGACTTTCTTCCGCCGCCTCCTCCGCCACCGCCGCTGGTGCGTGAAGCTCCACCGGCTTCACCGCCGCTGCTGGACTCCTGTCCACTCGCGCCGCCGCCTATGCGCGATCCCATACTGCCGCCAGCACCCTCACCGGCGACTTCTTCTTCTTCCTCTTCCTCTTCGTATTCCCCTTCCATGGACTCTTCGTCCAGGCCCGAATCTCCGTAGTCGTCCATCTCATCTTCACTGCGGCCGTAGAGTGTCTGGTCGTCGAAGCTCATTTCTCCTCCTGAAAGTTGAGCCCATCTTGAACTTGATGAATGCTCGCGCAGAAAACAATGCAGGCGCGGATTATAGCAACTGACTCTGTTTCGGTGTCAAATCAAGAACGGGAAAACTTATCGCAGACTTGCGGAAGCGTGATCGGATGAGCTTGTGGCAGCACTCGCGACGTGCTGTTTGGAGTTAGCGGACTTTTGCGATTTGCTCGAAGCGGTATGCGTGGTGGAGTTGCTGGAGGTTTGCGTAGTCCGGTGCGTCGTTTTGTGACGGGATCGTGAATGCCGGGTGGGGGTGTTGATCACCTCGCTCTGTCTGCCCATCACAGGCTTATAGATAACCAGGACCTCGCCATGTGCGAGGTGGTCGCCTTTGAGGTGGTTCCAGCGCCGCAAGCGGTCAGCCGGGACGCCGAAGTCGTCAGCTACGGAGAGGATCGTGTCACCGTGGCGGACTCTATACCGAGTTGGCGTCCGGGAATATGCCACCTGAGTGAGTCCGGAGTTCTTGCCCGCGGTTACCGGAATGATGATCTTGCTATCGGCACGCAGCTCCTGGCCACCAAGGTCGTTAACTTGTGCAATGGCTTTAGGGGTCGTGTGATAGTGGCGAGCGATGCTGTCTAGAGTGTCGCCGGCCTGCACGTGGTGATAGCGCCAGGCCACACGCTTATCTAAAGGAATCGCGGCAATCGCCTGGTCGAACTTGTCTTTGGTCCCGGCGGGAAGGCGCAGGTCATAAACGGAGTCTTTGGGAGTGGTGAGCCGCAGCAGGCTGGGATTTAGCGCGGTAAGAGTAGTGAGATCGCTGTCAACGCACTCTGCTACCAAGCGCAAATCAACCGGATAGTTGATGCGAACTGTGTCGCTCTCCATCGGCAACGCTGGCTGGACTCTGTCCAGACCATACTGCCCTGGATTTTTGGCCATGATGGTAAAAGCGAGAATGATGGGAACGTAGTTCTTGGTCTCTTTTGGGAGAACGTTGCGCTTGTACAGCTCCCAGAAATCTGCGTAGCCGGTGCGCCTGACTGCCTGCTGCACGTTGCCGGGACCGGAGTTATAGGCTGCCATGGCCAGGTACCAATCGCCAAACTGGTTGTAAAGATCGCGCAGGTGTCGGGCAGCGGCGCGGGTAGCTTTCTCAGGATCCTGGCGCTCGTCGATCCACCAGCTTCGCTGCAGTCCGTAGCCATTAGCGCGTGAGGACATGAATTGCCACATTCCGCGTGCTCCGGCGCGGGAGAGCGCAAGCGGTTCGAATCCGGACTCGGCTTCAGCGAGATAAATCAGGTCCTGCGGCACGCCCTCTTCCTTCAGGACGCGCAGGATCATGTCGTGATATCGGCCTGAACGCTCCAACGCACGCTCGACCGTACCGTGAGCTCGCGTGGAATAGAAGTTGATATAGCTGGCAACGTAGTCGTTCATCACCAGCGGCAGGTCGGATCGCGTTTCCTTTACCTGCTCTTCGGCTTTGGCCTTGATATTGGCATCGACCGGGAACGTGATTTCGTTCGCTTCGTCGATCGGCGCGGGCTGCGCTTTCTGCTCAGTGAATCCATCGCCCTGCTGGAGCGCGGCGACCTCGAGCTGATTCACGCCTTCCGAAATCTTGTCGAACTCGTTTTGCAGACGCTCATCTGAGCGGACATCTACCGGGCCTTCGAGCAAAACGTTGACTGCCTGATCGAAGCTTTCTTTTGCAGCTTCAAGGTGTCCCGCAGTGTAATCCTGCTGTCCCTGCTGATACTGCTTTTCAGCATCCGCGATCGTTGAATCCACCGGATCCGGCGCTGGTGCATGATGCATCGCAGGGGTTGGAGCAGTTGCTGGTTTGGGCTGCACCGCCGGCTTAGGAGCAGGAAGTGTAGGCGCTTGTGCCTGAGCGACTGGAGCGGTCTTCGGATGCTTGTCCGATGTCTCACATGAAGTGAGGAGCATCAGCGCCGATCCGGCAGCCAGCAATCCCGTTCCGCGAATGAGTTTGTTTCGCATCATTCGTTACCGTGCTCTATCGAGGCTTTTCCTAATTGGCCCTTTATCGGCCAATCCAGAGCTGAAATTATTTAGACGCATTCCAGCAGCTCTGGGTGAGTTCCCAAGCTGCTGAAATCCAGAGACTTACCTTTCACTCACCAGCAACTCCGAAGCCTTTGTCCGCATCACGCAGGCAGGCTTCTCCCACAGCGTCTTTAACAACTTCGTAAAAGTATAGTCCCGGAACGCCGGATGGCATTGAACTTCAGGACGTGTCCCGAGGTGTATGAAACCTAGCCATCAAGACTCTGATTTTGGACTAGACATTACGCCTACGCCTTGGGCTTAAATCGTCGGAAGCGGCCACTTCCTCTGTTCGCCTAGATACCTATAGGCCCTTTTCGCGGCGGAACTCCCTCACGACCTCGATTACATCTTTATGCTCGCCATCGACGGCGTAGTTCATGCGCCGCATTTCGACGTCGGAGATCGTATTGGCCAACTCGGCTAATGCTGGACGCAGGGTTGGGAAGCGCCGCAATGCCTCATCGTTCACCACCGGCACGGCTTCATACGGAGGGAAATAGCGCAGATCGTCCTGCAGCACGACCATGTCGAGCGCGGCGATCAGACCGTCGGTTCCATTTGCCGCGGCCAGGTCGATTTGTCCGTTTTGCAGCGCGCGATAAAGCAGACCAAGATCCATGACACGTGGCTTGTCGCGAAAAGTAAGGCCATAGCGGCGGGTGAAGCCGGCGAAGCCATCAGGACGTTCGAGAAACTCGTAGCCGCAGCCAAAGGTCCACTGCGAAGCGTAAGACTTCGCCTCAGAAAGCTTCGTGATGCCAAGCTTTCGTGCCTGGGCGCCGCGCATGACCATGGCAAATGAGTTGTTAAAGCCGAATGGCTGAATCACCGTCAGGTGAAAGCGCTTTTCGTACTGCTCGTTCACTTCGTTAAAGACGGTGTTGGAGTCCCAATTTGGGGATTCTTTAAGAATCGCAGTCAGCGCGGTGCCCGTGTATTCAGGATAAATATCGATTCGGTCCGCCAGCACCGCCTGGTGGGCGATGTAGCTGCCGGCCAGGTAGAACCGGCGCTCTACAGGAACATGCAGGCGCGCCTCGATGTGCTGCGCCATCAGCTCGGCCAGGATTACCTGCTCCGTGAAGTTCTTCGAACCGACCACGAGGCGGCCGGAGTGCGAGTTCCGGCAGGCGAGCATGGACAAAGACAAGCACAGCCCAATCGCGCATGCCGCGGGCAGCAATGAACTCCGCATGACATGGCAGCCTATCAGGTGAGAGGAGGGCAACGAGAGACGCTAAGCGCAAATTCCCTGCGCAGGGAATTTTGCAGGGAATTTTTTCCCGTAGAAAAAAATCCCGTCTGGAACCCGCATAAACATTGGGTTTGACGCAGCCACCAGGGAATTCGCAGGGAATTAGCAGGGAAGTGAGTGTTGCAAAACCCGACCTTGTAATTTGGTTTGTCCATAGCTTTCCTTAAGCACTCCTCATCCTCCCTGCTAACACAAGCAGCAATCCAGGCGGTGACGTTCAGGTCGGAGACTCCCTGCGGTCTCTTGCGCTTGCCGTCCTGTACGGCTCTCATTCAGAGGTCCTTCATGAGCGACTTGGCAGCAAAGCCAGACGCTACCCCGCGAGGCTGCAGCTAGCAGCTTTTTCTTGCGCAGCGTACAAAATACCCAATTCAGCTACTCAGCCCTGTTGCCCTATTGCCGGGCACGTCCGCATCCCATAATAAACAAAAGGATTAGCACTACTGGATACGCCTTACGAATGGCAGCCAAATTGATATGTGAATAGGCGAGGTGGAAGTGCGGCTGACCACCAGCTGAACTTACCGCCAAGGTTTTCCCGGTGCCCTCCCCCAATTGAGCGGTTCCGGAATTTTGGAGGAATTGACCAATGAAGTCCCGTTACCTTCTTTCTTTGCCACTGGCTGCTTCTCTGATTCTTCCCGCGGCTTTTGCTCAGCAGAGCGGCTCTGCCAGCTCTGACCAGACAGCCCCGGCCTCGCAGCAGGTTGCTGCTCAGAACCAGACCGGCGCCAACACCAACAACGATCCCAATCTCTCGGCCCATCAGCCGTTGCAGCAGGACACGCATGAGGGATTCTGGGGACATCTGAATCCGTTCGCGCGCAAAAAGTACGTTCAGCGCCAGATGCAGCCGGTCCGCGATCGTATGAACGAGCTCGACGAGCTCACCGCGACGAACTCGAAGAACATCAAGGACGTTGACTCGCGCGCTCAGGCCGGCATCAGCCAGGCTTCGCAGAAGGCTGAGCTAGCCGACCAGCACGCCGTGGACGCCGGAAACAAGGCGCAGGCCGCCCAGCAGCAGATTCAGGTCGCGAACAACCGGCTCGACACGGTGCAGCAGACGGTCAGCAACCTGGATCAATTTCAGCCGGTTTCTGATACCGAGATCCGCTTCCGTCCCGGCCAGCAGACGCTGAGCCCGAAGGCCAAAGAAGCGCTCGACCAGATCGCCGACCAGATGAAGAACCAGCGCGGCGTGATCGTGCAGGTGCAGGGCTTCTCTTCCGGCGCAGGTACGACCGCGATCTCAAACTCGCAGAACATGGCCGACAGCGTAGTTCGCTACCTGGTCATCAGCCATGACATTCCGCTCTATCGCATTTACACCATTGGCGTAGGCAATGCGCCGGTGAAGGCGACTGCGGAAGGCACTACACCGAAGCGCATCCGCGGCGGACGCGTGGAAGTGGCCCTGCTGAAGAACGGCCTTGGTGACCTGCAGCAGAATGCCGGCGTTCAGAACGGCGCGCAGCAGAACGGCGTAGCCGGAGCGCAGAGCAATGCGGCTCCTGCCGTGAACCAGCAGCCGGTTACAGCGACTCAGCCCGCGGCTAACGTAAACAACAACAACAACAGCAATCCAGTACCGCGTAATTAACAATTCCCAGGAGACGCCGCTCTAATGCGGACGTCTCCGGTGGCAGAGGAAGAAAGGGCCTCGGATTTTTCCGAGGCCTATTTTTTTGGTCTCTAGACTTGTCGTGCTGAGTTCGCCTGCGGCGGACGAAGCACCTTGTGGTTGCTTTTGCTGTCGCTGCCGGAGATTCGGACCGGTGCGGGATCAGGCGTTGACGGCGGTTCGGTTGGCTAGCCACTCTCTGAGGGCCAGTCGCGATGCGTCGGAAATCGACAGAAATTGAATTCCGGCTTTTTCCTCTTCCCGCCAGGCGACCTTCACGTCGGTCTGGATCTGATGTTCCATTCCGGGAAGAGCGAAGCTCACCTGGAGAACCGGCACGACAACCGCGTAGGGAAATGCCACGCAGGCTCCGCGCTCGCTGAGGTCAATAATTCGAGCCTGAGTGGTGCGGTCGCCGCAGACGCAGGCAACCTTGATGTCCACGGGATGACGCTGATAGCGGCGCTTTTCCCCAAGCACAAGGCTGCGGGCGGCGAGAAACGAGCGCTTCAGCTCGCCTTGAAAATTCGCCGAACGGCGCACCGAGTAGCTGACCCCGGCAGTCGCTTCGCAGTCCGCATCCGACAATGCAAACACGATCGCGTACCGGTTCATTCTGTCTCGTCTCACCATCTCTATGGCGGCGAGCGCCTTGTCGCGGTCGTCGAAATCAAGAAAGATGCAGTCGAACTTGGCCGATCGCAGCGTACGCTCCAGCGCGGCGAATCCGGAACAGGTGCATGCCATCTCAAGTTCGGAAAGGACGGCTCGCGTCTCGCCGCGCAAGATCAGGTCGTTCGAGATGACGAGTCCAGTCGTAGTCATTGCTCAGTAGGAGAGGACACGCTTCCCCTGAGCAAAAGGTACAACGACAAGCGCCAAAATGGGGTGCGATCGTTGATTCCTGGTTACCTTAGTTACTGAAGTTTACGGCACTAGCACCAACATGGCTGGGATCAATCCTCAATCAAAGATCCCAGTGGGACGAAGCTTCACGAGAAGGATCTTTTGCCTTCCTTCGTGCACGAACGCTCAGTCGTCATGGTCGTGAGGAACCGGCTCCAATTTCCAGTGCCAACGGCCGCCATCGTCTCCTACCCTCTTGTTATCCTTCTTCTTCCCATGTCTGCGAAATCGGCCACTCAGAGCGTAGGGCGCGAGATTGAAGCGCTGCGCGACAAAATCCGCTATCACGAGCACCGCTACTACGTGCTCGACGAACCGGAAATCAGTGACGCTGACTTCGACCTGCTGATGCAGGAGCTCAAGAAGCTCGAAGCGGCGCATCCCGAGCTGGTTACGCCCGACTCTCCTACGCAGCGGGTCGGGGGCAAGCCGCGCGAAGGCTTCGCCAAGGCGCAGCACTCCAGCCCAATGCTCTCGCTCGACAATGCTTACAACGAGCAGGAGCTGCGCGACTGGATACGGCGGGTTTACGAGCTCAGCGGCAAAAACAAAGTGGAGTTCGTGTGCGAGCTCAAGCTCGACGGCATGTCGCTCGCGCTTACCTATTCCGGCGGGCAGCTCGCGCGCGGCCTCACGCGCGGCGATGGCACGACCGGTGAAGAAGTCACAAGCAACGTGCGCACCATGCCCACGGTGCCTTTGCGTATCGACCAGAAGAAACTTGGGGCTGCTGGTCTGCCGCCGGACTTTGAGGTGCGGGGCGAAGTCATCATGCCGATCAAGGCTTTCCAGCGGCTGAATGAAGAACGCGAGCAGCAGGGTCTCTCGCGGGCTGCCAATCCCCGCAATGCCGCGGCCGGCAGCATACGAGTTCTCGATCCCAGCATCGTCGCCGAGCGCCGGCTGGACTTCTTTGCCTACTTCCTTCTCCGCGACGGCACGGCGCTTTTTCCCAACCACTCTGAATCGCTCGACGCGCTGGAGCGTGCCGGCTTCAAAGTGAATCCACATCGTCTGCGTACGGCCGATGTCGAGAAGGTGCTCGACTTCATCAACCGCATGGAAGCGCAGCGCGACAAGCTCGGCTACGAGATCGACGGCATCGTCATCAAGGTCGATTCCACACAGATGTGGAGGCAGCTCGGCTTTACCGGAAAAGCTCCGCGCTGGGCCATCGCGTATAAGTACGCGGCGCGCTCCGCGGTCACCCGGATCGAGGACATTTTGGTACAGGTAGGCCGCACAGGAAAGCTCACACCGCTCGCGGCTCTCCGGCCCGTTCCCATTGGGGGAACGACGGTGAAGCGCGCCACCCTGCACAATCAGGACGAGATCGATCGCCTGGGGGTGAAGATCGGGGACTGGGTGCTGGTGGAGCGCGGCGGCGACGTAATTCCCAAAATAGTAAAAGTCGTCGAAGACAAAGAGCATCCGCGGGGCACGCGCAGCTTCCGCTTCCCGACGCACTGCCCGGAATGCGGAGGCAAAGTCGTGCGCGCGGAAGGCGAGGCCGACCATCGCTGCGTCAACGCCAAGTGTCCGGCGAAGCTGCGTGAGAGCCTGCTGCACTTCGCCTCGCGCGGAGTGATGAACATCGAAGGCATGGGCGAAGCTCTGGTGAATCAGCTGGCCGATCACGGGCTGGTGAAGGACGTGGCCGACATCTATTCGCTCAGCGCCGACAAGCTGTTGTCGCTGGAGCGCGTAGGCAAGAAGTCTGCCGAGAATCTGCTCCGCGAAATCGAAAACTCGAAGAAGCTGCCGCTGGAACGCGTGATTCTCGGACTGGGGATCCGCTTTGTCGGCGAGCGCACTGCGGAACTCCTGGCCGAGCACTTCGGCAGCATGGACGCCTTCATGAACGCCGGCCTCGACGAGCTGCAGCAGGTCACCGAAGTCGGTCCGCGCGTCGGCGAGGCGATCACGGAATATTTCTCAGAACCGCGCAACCGCGAGCTGGTCGAACGCTTGCGCAAAGCCGGCCTGCAATTCGCCGGGCAAAAGAAACATCGCGGGACGAAGCTGGCCGGCAAGACGTTCGTGCTGACCGGCACGCTGCCAAATCTGAGCCGCGATGAAGCCAAGAAGCTGATTGAGAACGAAGGCGGCAAGGTCTCCGGCTCGGTGAGCAAAAAGACCGACTATGTAGTGGCCGGCTCAGACGCGGGCTCTAAGCTCGACAAAGCTCGCGACCTGAAGATCGCGGTAGTCGATGAAGACGGCCTGCGGACGATGCTGGGATAGCAAAAAGGCGAACACGAAGGACACAGAGGAGAGGGATGAGGTCCCAAAGGAACCACAACATCTCGTTGTGCCCTTCGTGTTCGCCTCTCTATCGGTGCATTGCCTCGCCCTCGACCGCTGGCAGATAATCAAGCCTGGAGAACGCCCTCTGAATTTGCCGAATTACATCACGCTGAGCCGCATCTTCAGTGTGCCCATATTCCTGTGGCTGCTCTCCGGCAGAGTGTTCTCTGGGCGTCATGGGGAGACGGAGATCGCCGCCTCCGCGCTCTTCATCCTCGCTTCCATCACCGACGGGCTAGACGGCTATCTCGCGCGCCGGCGCGGCCAGGTCACAACCATGGGCATGTTGCTCGATCCGCTGGCCGACAAGCTCATGATTGCCGCCGCCTTCATCTCGCTGGTCGAATTTAATCCGCGCATCGTTCCGGCATGGATTGCCGTCATCATCATCGGGCGCGAATTCCTGGTGAGCGGCCTGCGCAGCATTGCCGCATCGGAAGGCTTCACCATCCAGGCGAGCGAGCTGGGAAAGCTGAAGATGGTGGTGCAGATCGTGAGCGTTGTGGCAGCGATCCTCGATCATCGCTGGCTCACGTGGAACTTCGGCAGCTTTGTCTTCCCCGTGGACCTGATCGCGCACATGGCGATCTGGTTCATGGTGCTGGTGTCGATCGTTTCCGCGGTGGACTATTTTGTTGCGTTCTGGTCGAAGATCGATCGCCAGGTCTCGGAAACGCGCCGCCGCCCATTCGTGCTCACCCGCCGCAAGCGCAAAGACCTTGGCCCGCACGAACCCCAGCCGAACCGCTAGGGAAAAATGGACGAGGTGGACTCGGTGGACGTAATGGACCACCTTGTCGACCTTGTCACTTGGTCCACCCGCTCCACGAAGTCCACAGCGTCCACCAGGAGCCGCAAACTGCGGCTTTAATTCTTGGCGCTTCAACCAGCTTTGAACTCGGCAACTTCTTCGCCCGGCTTGAAGATTGCAAACTGCTGGTTCGCGGGATCCATCATCGAGAGCTTCATGTTGAGCTCTTCCATGTCCTTGCGCGCCCAGCCCACACTGCTGACCTGGATGTCGCCCGCGCGGTCGATCAGGTAAATGGTCGGGACGTTGGTGAGTTTGTAGGCATTCGAGGCGATGTATCGCGGCGCTTCGTCGAGGACTACGGGAAAAGTGATCCCGTATTTCTTCATGAAGGCTTGAGTATCGGCCAGTGAGTCCTGCGAAATTCCAAGAAACGACACAGCTTCGGTCTTGTGGACCTGCCACATGCGTTCCAAATAGGGAAACGTATATTGGCAAACGGGACAGCTGACTTTGAAAAATGCGAGCACCGCGGGCCCGCGCTTCAATAGCTCGGAAAGCACGACCGGCTTTCCTGTGGTTGTAGTAAGGCCAAACTGCGGCGCAGCAATATCACATGTAAGAGCCATATCTCTTATTCTAAGGAAGCAGTTCGAGCTTGCGCAAAACCTTGCGGGTGAGGCCCGTGAGCGGCTGACGCGAGACTTCGGCCAAACGAATCCAACGTCCTCCGCGGAGAGAGGCAGACTGCGAAGCCGGGAACACACGCACCGTCCAGTCGGTCTGCGTAATCGAATGCTTCACCGTGAGCAGCGGCTTCTTACGCAGGCGCGCTGCTACTGGCGGAAGCTCCCACATTCCCGGCATCAGGCTCTCGCATTTCGATCGTCGGCGCAGGAGAATGGATTCTCCGCGCAGCGCCAAGCCCAGCACTGCAGATCGCTGCAGGCGTTTTGATTGGAGCTTGCCGGCGGCGGTTTCACGACCTTTCGTCGAGCAGGAACGCCTCAAGGGACACCTTCCGCAGGCCGGCGAAGATGGTGAACAGACGGTCGCGCCCAGCTCCATCATTGCCTGATTGAAGTCGCCGGGTCGTTCCGGATCGAGAAGGCGTTCGGCCCGTTCCCACACTTCTGCGCTTCCAGGACTTCGACCAAGAAGGCGGCCGAGGACGCGCTCAACGTTTCCGTCGACAACGGCGACCGGCTCCGCGAAAGCAATGCTGGCAATCGCATTGGCGGTGTATCTGCCAATGCCGGGCAGCTCGCGCAGGGCGAGCGCAGATTGCGGCAGCGCTCCGGCATATTCTCGAGCGACGACTTTCGCGGCGCGATGCAGCATGCGCGCGCGACGGTAATAACCGAGCCCGCTCCAGGCGGCGAGCACTTCCGCTTCGCGGGCTGCAGCTAAATCGTACACAGTCGGAAAGCGCAGCAAAAATTGCCGGTAGTGCTCCAGCACCGCGGCCACGCGCGTCTGCTGCAGCATGATTTCGGAAACCCAGATGCGATAAGGATCGCGCGTCTCGCGCCAGGGCAGGTCGCGCCGGTTGGCCGCATACCAGCGGAGGAGCTGCCGGCGAAGACGTCTGAGCGCTGCGGCATCTTGTAGCGGAAGGGACATGGGTTGATTCAGTCTAGCGATTTGCGGAGGAAAAGCGGCAGCAAAAGCGAACACGGATTCAACGGATGCGACGGATCGGACGGACAAAATATTTGGGTTGCCGTTAGGTGAGCTTCGGCTTCGGCAATTGGCTGTCGCCGCGGCTTAGAGTGCCGTCGCCGTTGACTTTCATTACCATCAGCACTTTGTCGTCCGCCTGGATGCCATGGCACCACTGGTTCACCTCGGCCAGAACCGACTCTACAATGCCTTGCGCGGACTTGTCTTTGTGCTTGATCACTGCAGCCGCCAGCTTCTCCGAGCCGAATTCTTCGTCGTTTTCGTCGCAGGCTTCCAGGATGCCGTCGGTGCAGCACACCATCACGTCGCCGCGGTTGAGCTGCGCGGTGCCGCGCGTGTATTCCGTTTTTGGGAATAGACCGATCACCGTGCCGCCGTCTTCCAGCAGCGTGTACTTGCCTGTGCTTCCGTCCACCAGGATCGGGGGCACGTGACCGGCATTGATGTAGTGCAGGCCGTTGCGCCGCGTGTCCACCAGGCCCAGGAAGCAGCTCAGATACTTCTCCGACTTGGTGTCGTTGTAGATCATTTCGTTCAACGAGAGCGCCAGCACCTCAAGGGAATGCAGGTGCATCACCAGCGCACGCAAGGTGGCCTGCAGGTTCGACATCACCAGCGCCGACGACACGCCTTTGCCTTCCACATCGGCCACCACCAGCAAAAGCGATTGCGGGCCGAGCGGCAGAAAATCGTAGTAATCGCCGCCGCACTCGAAGCATGGTTCGTTGGCGACGGCGAGTTCGAATCCGGGAATCACCGGCGGCGCATCCGGCAACAGGCTTCGCTGGATGCCGCGAGCCAGCGCCAGTTCCTTTTCCATGCGCTGCTTTTCCAGCGACTCGCGATGCAGGCGCGCATTCTCCAGCGCCATGGCCATGTGTCCCGAGAGCTTGGAAAGGAATTCCTCGTCCTCCGGCGTGAAGCGGATGGCGGTGGTCTTATTGAGCAGTTGAATCACGCCGACGACCTGCCCGCTGTGATGCCGTATCGGCATTCCCAAAAGGGAACGGGTGCGGTAATTGAAGCGCTGGTCGAATCCCGCCTCGAAATAAGGAAGCAGGTAAGCGTCCTCGACGTTGATGGTTTCTCCCGTCTCCGCTATGCGTCCGGCGATGCCCTTGCCCCAGGGAACGCGGATCTCCTGATGGTCCAGACCGGAGGCCACGATCGACCATAGCTCCTTGCGTTTGTTGTCCACCAGGAAGATGGAACCGCGATCGGCCAACACTTCCTGCTTGGCGATCTTGAGTATCAGCTCCAGAAGCTCGGCAAGATCGAGGGTCGAATTCAGCAGGCGGGTAGCCTCGAACAGCAAAGAGAGTTTGGTGATCTGCTTCTGCTGCTGCTGCGACGCGAACACGTCGGGAACCTTGATCTTGCACATCTCCGAGTAGGCGCGCCACAGCGCGAGCACCGGCTCGGCAACGCTGCTGTCCGAATAAACCGCGATCACGCCTACCAGGTCTTTAAGACCGGCGATCAATGGATAGCAGGAGATGTAGGTGAAATCATGTTTGTGCGCGAGTTCCTGATCTTCGCCGCCAAACGATGCCAGCGAGAGGTTCTCAATCTGCCGCCGCGCTTCGACGACTTTCCCCAGCGCGCCTTCGCCGGCGGGAATGTAGTCGCGCCGCCTGTCCGCTGTTTTGCCCGCGTAGTGAATCAGATAAAGGGAATTGGAGGTGTTGTCCCACAGCCAGAGTTCGGCGCGCTCGCCCTGAAACTCAGAAACCAGAAATTCGGGAATGCGCTTCAGGATTTCTTCGTCGGGATGCGTAGAGAAAGTAGTTACTACGCCCGCCAGAGCATCGAGCACATCCTGGCGCTCTAATTTGGCCTTTTCCATTGCCACCGCTGAGGATTCCACCAGACCCGTTGCTCCGGGAGACGCGCGCATAGCGTCCCGAAATATCGCTCAAACATGCGATTTTGCTCAGCCAAATATATGCGGGGATGTCTACTTTGTAAATCCAAAGTAGCTCAGGAACACGTACTTTGTGCCTGTCTTTAAGCCGAATGGACGATGTACTCGCGATAGGAGACACCGAACCATTTCAGAGGCAGTCATTTCTTGCTATGGCCCAATCCGGCACGGCGGTGATGTTCGCCGATAGCTGCATTAATCTGCAATGCCAGCTGCAGAGCGTTGCGACCATCGGCGAGTGTCACTTTGGGAGAGGAGCGCCGGCGTACCGCATCAAGAAAAGCTTCGATCTCGGCACGCAACGGTTCCTGCTGGCGCACTTCCGGTTTGCTGATCGAGATGCCCGCCGGATTGGCCGATTTCGGCGCTTCTCCGCGAAGCAGGGCCGCGGCCGCAGCGGCATCGACCTGGATCTTGATGACGTCCTGGCGCGCATAGTCGATCGAGATGTATTCATGCGGCTGAAAGAAGCGCAGCTTGCGAACCCGCTCTGTGCTCACCCGGCTGGCGGTGAAGTTGGCGACGCAGCCATTTTCGAATTCGACGCGCGCGTTGGCAATGTCCACCTTGTTGCTGATCACCGGCAGGCCCACGGCGTGGATCGCGTGAACCGACGATTGAACCAGCGCCAGCACGACGTCGAGATCATGGATCATGAGGTCCATTACGACATCCACATCGAGCGACCGCGGGGTGAAGACGCTCAGGCGATGGACTTCAAAGAACATGGGCCGCGTGACCAGAGGCGTCGCGGCCAGCACCGCAGGATTGAATCGCTCAAGATGTCCGACCTGGGCAATACGCCCGGTACGCTCGGCAGCCGCGACCACTTCATTGGCTTCCTGCAGTGACGCAGCCAGCGGCTTCTCGATGAGAACGTCGATGCCAGCCTGCATGAGCTGAGCGCTTACCGGAAAATGCGCGGATGTGGGTACCGCGACAGAAGCGGCATCGACATGGCCTGCGAGTTCAGCCAGCGATGAAAAGGCCTGCGTAGAGAACTCGCGCGCTACAGCTTGCGCGCGATCGTTGTTGGCATCGTGCACGCCGGCGAGCCCGACTCCGAGACCCTCCTGCTGCAGCTGCCTATAAACCCGCGCATGGTTGCGGCCAAAAACCCCGCAACCTACCACGCTCGCTCGTAACGGATGGCTCACCAGCCTGCCCCACGTGCTCGCTTGCGAGCGCGATAAAGCCGTTCGGTGAAACCGCCCTCGCGCTGAAAGGCAGCAGCCAGCGAAGTAAGTTGGCGGTCAAGCAAGCTTGAGGCCACGGCAATTAAAACGAGGGCTGCGTTTGCGGCAATTTCGGCGTAGGTGGACGGAGTGGACTTCGTGGACTCAGTGGACATTGTGGACTGAGTGGACTTGGTGGACCGAGTGGACATTGTGGGCCGCTCCCGTATGGGTTGCTTCGGTCCACTGCGTCCATCAAGTCCACTGCGTCCACTCAGTCCATGCTGCTCGCGCACCCACTCTGCAACGGCATCTGCCGCTTGACAGCGCCTCGCGATCAAGCTTGCCCGTCGTGGGTCTTGACGATCCCACAGAACCAAGCCGCGCTGACGAAGAAAGTCTTCATAGTCGAGGCGCAACTCTTCCAGGCTCGCGCGCGCGACATTGGTTAGCTTAAGTTCCGTTTTCTTGGAGGTTCCTGCAGCCTGGCTGCCTTCGGCTATGTTCTGAACCCCGCTGCGGGCTGCCTGAATCATCTGGTCATGAGTGCGGCTGCGCTTAGCGATGTATTTGTCGCGGAAGCGGGTAGTGACGTCGTAAACGAGCTGCGCCACTTGAAAGCTTTTTAGGTTTCTATAACCGCCATGCTTGGAAATGAGTGATTCGGCTTGTCTCACGGTTTCAGCGGAGGACTGCGGCTGCTCCTGTGATTCTCTACTCAAAAAACCTGAATCGCAAAATATGCCATACCGCGGCGACGCCGTCTTTCCAGGTAATCTTCTTTCCTTCCTCATACGTTCGGCCGTGGTACCGAATTGGGACTTCGTAAATCCGGCAGCCGAGGCGCGCCACTTTGATGGTGAACTCCGGCTCGAATCCGAAGCGGTCGCTGCGGAACCGCAGATGATCGAGGATCTCGCGGCGAAAAACCTTGTACCCGACCTCCATGTCGGTGAGGTTGAGGTTAGTCAGCATGTTGCAAAACGAAGTCAGCGCCTGGTTGCTCACGTAGTGCCAGAAGTAGAGCACGCGATGGGAGCCGCCGTGAAAGCGGTTCCCGAACACCACGTCGGCAAAGCCTTCGAGCATCGGCTCCAGCAACGCAGGATAGTCCCGCGGATCGTATTCGAGGTCGGCGTCCTGAATCAGAACCACGTCCCCGGTCGCGTGCTTGAACCCGGTGCGCAGCGCGGCGCCTTTGCCCTGATTGTGTTCGTGCATGACCAGATCGATGTTCGCGGAGAAGGTCGCACGCATCTGCTCGACTAAGGCGGGCAGCAGGTCGCGGGTACCGTCGCGGGAAAAATCGTCCACGATGATGAGTTCGCGCTCCAGCGGGACCACGGACTGGAGCACCCTGCGGATGGTCGCGGCGATCGTGGCCTTCTCGTTGTACACGGGCAGGACGATCGAGAGCTTGCGCAGGGGCTTTTGTTCGTCAATTTTGAAGCGCCGTGAAGGCACAAGTTTCATATAGGTTCTTGTCGCCGCACCGTTCAGTTCTACTCGCTGGAGTCGACGGCGCCCCGTTTCCTAGGTTCTGAGAGGAAGAACACGCCGACCATCAACACCAGCATCTCCGGTTCGATTGGAGCACGATACCGGGCATGCGGAAAAGTAACGTAGTAGAGAACCGGGACCGAGAACAACAGAGATGCATATAAAAACGTTGCCGGACTATGCAGTCGCCAGAGCGCCCACAGGCCGGCAAACGCCAGAATCGATGACAGGAGAAAGGCTACGTAGCGCGCTTCGTTGGTCACTTCAGCGCCGGAACGCGGCACTCCGTACCAGAAGTACACGAAACGCTTGAGCGAGAGCTTGAGAAACATGCCAGGATGCGCGCGAATAAACTCCAGGCCCTCTCGCTGCTTCATCTGGACATACGCGACTTCGCCCATGGCCTCATACTTTTGCATCTCGAGGACGTTGTTGGTCGGATGCATCCACCAGCGCCAGGTTCCCAGGGCGTTCTCTGTGTTTCCCAGCCTCAGCTCAACTCCGAAGTTTCCCCGAATGGGAATGAAGCGATGGAAGACGCGATAATTCCTGATCGTCCAGGGACAAAGCAGGGCGACGAAGACCAGTGCGGCCCCGGCGGCATGCAGGAAAATTCTGCTGTCGTGGTGAGCGCGCAGCTGCGCAATCAGCAGCCACAGTCCGCAAAACGGCAGCCAGACGAGGAGAGACGGATTCAGCAGCGCGATCAATCCCCAAAGAACGCCAAACAGCAGCCAGTCGCTCGCGCGCCGCTCCGGAGCAAATTCCCATTTTGCCTTCCCGATCCAATTCAGCCCCGTCATCCGCAGACTAACCAGAAAAACGCAGGCCAGTACCAGGCTGGCGAGGCTTGTTTCCCAGGCCCACTTCACCGCCCAATACCAAGCGTAGGGAACGAGCGATGCGAGCCATCCAGTCCAGAGCGCTCCGCGCGGTCCCAAGGTTCTTCGCGCAACGTAGTAGAGCACAACCACGGTGAGAGCAGAGAAAACCGAGTTGATGGACAGAATAACGATCGCTGAGCTGCGCGTGTAAACGCCAAAGAGTTTGAAGACTCCGGCTAACAGATACGGATACAGCGGCGCGAGCCATGCCGTTGGCCCGGTCTGCGGCTGGAATGGCGAGCTGAAGCCGTGTCCGGTGGCGATGGAGGCGGCGATGCGTCCCGTCTCAAATCCGAAGCCGAAGCTGCTGTCCAACTTGGGGATGCGATAGGTCCGAAATGCGAAGATCGCTATTTCGCGCAGTATCCATCCCACGAAGGCCATCGTGGCAGGCCGGCGCCAGCGCGAATGAGAGAAGATTCCCGAATCGGGAGCTGCGGCGCTCTCATGCTCAGGCACGCTGACAATATTGCGCTGCGAGATAAGTGATGTTTCCTTTCGCGGCAAAAGTCAGAATACACCGCGAATCAGCGGCGCTCGCGGTAAGCGATCTTGAGCGCGACGATGGGCGCCATCAGCGCGAGAGTCGCCACGTTGGCGACGATCACCGGCATCGAAGGCAGCAGCAAGCCATAGATCAGCCAGAGCGTCACGCCGCTCATGAACGTCGCCAGCCAGAGACCGGACATGTCGTGCGCCCGGCGCAGTCGCCACGTGCGCAGCAACTGCGGCACGAACGACAACGTGGTAAGCGTTCCCGCGACCAGGCCGACGGTCGTCACTACTTTCGAAGTATCGAGATGCACGAAGCGAGAGTAGCAGAGCCTCAGGAGTGATGGTGCGATTCTTCCATCGATACCGGCATCACGCATCCGTGGGCGACGTCGCACTTCTCATGCTCAAACTGGATGGTGGTGTGATGGATATGGAACTGCGCGAGACATTGCTTTACGTCGCGCAGGATGATTTCGCTCGCAGAAGGAGGGATGTCGGCGATGGCAATGTGGCAGGAGAGCGCATGCATCTCCGAGCCGATGCTCCATACGTGCAAGTCGTGCACGTCGCGCACGCCTGCGACCTGTTTCAGCGCCTGGGCGAGCCGGTCCATGCTCAAACCCTTCGGAGTCCCTTCGAGCAGGATGTTGAGCGTCTCGCGGATGATTCCAAACGACGACCATAGAATCAGCGCGCCAATGCCGAAGGAAAGTGCGGGATCGATCCAGTACTGTCCGGTGGAGAGGATCACCCAGCCGCCGACGATCACCGAGGCGGTGGACAGCGTGTCGCCGAGCATGTGCACGAATGCGCTGCGGACGTTTACGTCGTGGCTGCTGCCGTGCAGCATCGCAGTGATGCCGCCGTTCATCACGACTCCGGCGGCAGCGACCAGCATCATTGTCCCCGCCTTCACTGCAACGGGATGGTTTACGCGATGGGCGGCTTCCACAAAGATGAATATCGCCACCACCACCAGCGTGCACGCATTGACGAATGCCGCCAACACTCCCGCGCGCTGATAACCGTAGGTTTTGGTAGAAGTTGGGGGGCGGGTTCCCAGGTAAACGGCAACCCATGACAGCAATAAGGCCAGGAAATCTGAAACGTTGTGACCTGCCTCGGAGAGGAGCGCCAGGCTATGCGCGCGGATGCCGGCAACGACCGTCACGACAATGTAGACGAGCGTCAGCAGTAGAGCTACACGGAGCAGCTTGGAGGTGTTCGCCGGGCCATGCACGTGCCCATGCATACCTACAGTTTAGCGAAAGTTCGGAGTCGCCTATGGCTCGGAAACCGGAGAGGCACGTGCGTGACGCGTCTCTCGCCAACCTTTATCGCCGTTCTTGCATCGGCATTAGCTGTGTAGCTACGTTTCGGACTTCTAAGGACATTTCTCATGACAAAGGTATGGAAGCTGTTTTTCACTCTCGCTTTAGCAACCGGAGTTGCGCAATATCTGTGCGCACAAGACACCACCTCAGGTTCATCGACGCCGGCGTCGCAGACGGTCGCAGCGAACAATTCCGCGCAGGATGACGGAGTGCTCACGCAGCAGCTTCAGTCAAAGTTCGGACAAGACCCCGAATTCGCCAACGTGCAGGTCTCCGTCAGCAAGGGCACTGCGAACATCACCGGATCCGTTCCCGCCAAGGCTGACAAGAAGCGCGCCAAGGAATTGGCGAAGTCGATCTCCGGCGTGAAGCACGTGAAGGAGCAGTTGACGGTCAATCCCAGTTCGGGAACGTCGACGAAGAGCAGCGGCAGCAATAATCCAACCGACGCGAGCCTGGGCTCCAGCTCGAACAGCACGACGTCAAACCAGCCTGCAAGCGCCCCGAGCACCACTGCTACCAGCGGCGAGGCACAAAACGAAACCAGCTCGGCGTCCTCGGCGACAACTACGCCTGGCAACGCGCAAACCAGCGCTACCAGCAACAATCCCAACAGCCAGGCTTCCACCAACACCGGAGCGCCTGCGGCCGCGGCGGCAAGTCCCGCTGCTGGCGAGAACGCTTCCAGCGCACCGCAGAACGCAGGCAGTGCGAACAGCGAGAACAACCTGGCAGGCAAGAGTCCGAGTTCGGCACAAGCTGCGAATGCTTCGACGCAGAAACCCGCGACGAGCGCGACACAACCGTCGCTTGGCTCCTCGGCGATTGGCTCCAATGCCGGCGCCGCTCCCTCAGCCCCAGGCAGCTCGAGCAGTGAAACGACGTCGATCAACGACACTGCGACGCTGCAACGTCAGATTCAAGACGCATTGCAGAATGAGCCTACTCTGCGCAATGACAACCTGAATGTCAGCGTGACCGACAGCACCATCGAGCTGAGCGGAAGCGTGCAGAATGGCCGCGAAAAAGAAACTGCGCGTCGCATTGCCAGCTCCTTTGCCGGCAATCGGCGGGTAAAGGATCGGACCACACTGAGCGGTAAAGGGGCAGTATCGAATCCCGGCGCTGCCGCCAATCCGAATAACACTCCAACCAGCAACCCACAGACCACCAACAACCCGAACTCCCAGAACCCTAGCGCCAATAGTCCGGCAGCTAATGGAGACGCGTCTGCCAATCCGCGCTAACGGAAGTAGAGCGCTTCTGCGAAGGCGGCTGTAAATGGCCGCCTTTCTTATTGTTCGCTTTGGTCATTCCGCGATTTCAAATCACAAATTCACGAAATTCTGACATCCCGCTTCTCCTGGGTTACGCTGTTCGCATGGCACATCAGCACGCAGACGTTCTGCACGTGGAACGGCATTTTGCCTCGGGCGATCTGGTTCGCGACGTTGTCATCGGCATGTCAGACGGTCTGACGGTGCCCTTCGCGT